>JALTOP010000162.1:0-1669 GCA_027000105.1 Planctomycetaceae bacterium
TACTGTTCCAGGGCGATCGAAGTAGCCGAACCGATACAGGCCAGCCGGCAGTTTCCCAGAACCCGTAAGTCTTTTCCACTTCTGAAAACGTAACGGAACAATCCATGCACCGCATTGGCCGAGGTGAAAAGAATCCACTCATACTTTGAAATTTCATTGACAGCGGCAGCAAGTTCGGTGCTCTCTTCAGGCTCCCTGATTTCGAGCAGAGGCATCAAAACGGGATCTGCCCCAAGCTGGATTGCCCTTTGGATTTGGGGTTCTGCCTGTTCCAACGGGCGCGTGATGGCGATCCGCAAACCAAACAGCGGTTTGTTTTCAAACCACTTGATCTGTTCCCGTTGCCGAACGCAGTTGCCGATGATGATCAGCGAAGGTGGGTGCAAACCGGCTTCTTTTACGAGGTGTGGCAATTCGTCGATCTGTCCCGTGACAACCTTTTGGGCCGGTGTCGATGCCTTTGTGATCACTGCTCCCATTGTATCCGCTGGCATTCCGGCAGAAATCAACGAGTCGACAATCTCCTGACAGCGATGCAACCCCATATAGAAAACGAGAGTACCCGGGAATTGTGCAAGAATGTTGTAATCAATTGCAGATTCCGGCTTGGCAGGATCTTCATGTCCGGTGATAAGACATACGGCGGAGGCATGATCGCGATGCGTTAATGAAATACCCGCATACTCCGCTGCGGCTGTTGCGGCGGTTATTCCCGGAACGACTTCAAATTCGATGCCCGCGTTTGCCAGGGCCGCGGCTTCTTCGCTCCCTCTACCAAAAATGAAAGGATCGCCTCCTTTCAGTCTGACAACAGTTTTCCCAAGTCGTGCCTGCTCGATCAGGCGTTCATTGATTTGCTGTTGATGCAGAACCCGTTTGCCCGCTTCATCTGCCCGGGCTGTTCTTTCTGCATCAGCGCGGGAATGTCGCAGAAGAAGAGGATTGACAAGACCGTCGTATAAAATGAAATCAGCTTCCTGTAAGGACTCAAGTCCTTTCAAAGAAAGCAGACCGGGATCACCGGGGCCTGCTCCAACCAGATAAACCTTACCGGTACGAGTTGTCATACGACTTCCCCATATTCCATGATGCCCAGAGAAAAAGTGTGTAGAAGAAAAAACGCGGGATCGTTGCGCAATCAGTCTACCGCATTCGTTTGAAGTTTTCCCGGCCAGTTGATCACACCCGAAGCGATCAGGTTGATCAGCATGGCGACAGAATTCAACGCTTCGGTCAGTTGATGATAGAAGGGAAAATCGTGAGGGCGAGGAGTTCCCAAAGGAGTCAACATTCCTTCCAGCCGAAGGTAGACCCAAAAATAATCGCCAATCAGAATGAGGAGCGACAAGGCAATTAATACAGTGAAAAGCTTGCCGATTTTCCCTCTTGAGAGAATCCAGCAGGCGATCCCCGCGACCAGACTCACTGAAAGCAATGAAAAGGTAAACAGGTAATAGACAGGAAACCTCAACAGAATAAGGGTGTCAAGCACAAGGCTTTCCAGTTCTCCAGAGCGGATTTCTACAACAGTGACAGCAACAAACAGGCTTGCCGCACCTAACCAGGCAGTGATTGAGAATCTGGCGAGAAAAAGAAACAGTTTCAACATGGGAACGAAGCTCTGTCGAGTGGGGTTTGGTGTTGTTTCGTGGAAAGCTGAGTGTTGTTT
>JALTOP010000162.1:1679-3464 GCA_027000105.1 Planctomycetaceae bacterium
CGAGACTTGCTTGGAGAGTCAGACGCGAGATGAAATTTGCGACTGAAAATCCTCAGTATTAATTTCGGTAATCGCTTCAGTGGTAAAAGGGATGGGAAACGGTACCAATGCCTTGTGCGCCAGCTGAGGATGTACCTGGCTCCAACTGTGTGGCGCGGTGAGACGGAACACCCGGGTAATCGCATTGGGCAAGCAATCGGGGACGAAAAATGACCAGAATCAACAGTGGCAAGTACCAGAGAACATAAACTCCACCAAGTTGCGGATACCAGAACTGGCTAAAAACGATGATCGCAGCGTTATAGGAGAGCAGTACTTCCAACGTTTTCTTCCAGGGCCAGACAGTCAACGTGATAACCAGAATCGCAAAGGCGACCATTACCGGGATCCGGTAAGCCGGATGGATGGAGTTCCAGAATCCCTGTTCTCCCGAGCCTCCTTCGAAACTCAGCAATCGAAAATCGATGCGATTGATCGTCTGTTGTGTGAAGGTGTAGGTATCGGGAGTGATTAAGGCGATCGCTCCTGCAAGGATTGCAGCCACAATGGCAACGCCTGCGAAAAAAGGCAGTGAACGTTTCCATCCAAAAAAAGAGAACCAGACCGGAAGCAGAAAAACCGGGAAGAACATGGAGCCACAGGCGAACCCCATCAATACGCCTGCAATAAGCGGTCGTGTATAACTGGCAATTGCCCAGATGATAAAAGCACAGGGCAAGACCTGGTCGACCTCACTGACCACGTACGAAGTGCAGGGCATCAAAAGATAGATGGTTGCCATCGCCACTCCCTGCGTTTTATCGTGGAAATGATTGCGACCGATCCAGTAGAGTCCCGTTATAATCGCGATATGGGCCAGAATGGCCAGAATGCGGGCGGCTGTTTCTTCCACAATACCGAATCGGATCGATGAATCATTCGAGATTGAATATCCGGAAAACAAACGCGATATCGTGGAGACCGTTCCACCAAGAAGCGATGCGGTCGGGCCGGCTTCTTCGGGATCGGAGTCTTGATCCGCTGCTTCGTTCGGAATCACTGCAGGATCGGCATTCCCGGGAGATGATGCAGCCTGGATTATTTTCTCTCCCTTCATGACGGTTGTCACCGTGCCCGGATCCGCGGGCCGAGTGATCGATTCGGTCATTAAAAATGCAAACGCACAAACCCCAAGGAATATCATTCCCGGCGAGATCAGGTTCGGGTCGATGCGTGGTCGTTTGGTCAAATAGCGATCCCACAGCAGTCGAATCGTCCACAACGCGGTACTCAGAAACAGGAAGGTGTATCCAACCGATGTTCCCCGGTCGGAACGAACCATCAGCACCCCGGGTGAAAGAGAGAGGAGCAGAATCAAGTCAAAGTTGCGCAGCGACCAGGGACGGCGAAAGCGGTAAAACACGGCGATGATCAACATCGACGAGAGATACAGCCAGGCTGTCTGGGAAACTTCGTAACCTGTTAAAATCGCATCCATAAAGCCAGTGTGATCGATTTACCACAATCAAGGTGATTTTTCGAAATGTTAGAAGAAGTGACCGAGGCAGAAATGTCAGATTGAGGGTTCAACAACGCCGAGGGCTCATCAACTCCCTGCGAACTGAAATGGTAAAACCGAATCCTCCATCAGCAATATAAAGGTTTACTTTCAGATTGCGATCCGCCCCCGTCATCATAACAGATAAAAGTGCAAAAAGAAGCTTCGCCCCCGTGCACTCTCAATCGGTTCTTTAATTCATTTCACTTTCGCATGGTATCGAATGTGTCAGCCTATCTGACCCATAC
>JALTOP010000162.1:3474-6108 GCA_027000105.1 Planctomycetaceae bacterium
GACCCATACTATGCATTTTGAATCGCCAGGAGGCAATCATGCCCGTACTTCCATCAGGATTTTTTGCAAATCCCGGATAACTCATAAGAAATTGTTGAAATATCTTGGCTCAGGGCTGTTTTTTTGTAGAATGGACGGCAGAGGCTACAGGGAAGTTGGAACTTGCTACGGGAGCATGGGCTTGTGTCTTTTGAAAAGGAGTAACGAGATGAGCCAGAGAGAGAAAGAGTGCTACACGACGGAGTGGTGTGGGGATTCCTGCGAAGCTGATTTCGACGAGTACGATTTTTCGGATCGCAAAAATCACCACGTCGAAAGGGAGTTGGCCCACCGATTGGAATCAAGTTCGGATGTTGAATTTGATCACCTGGTAGTTCGGCGGGTTGGCGACGATGCCGTCTGTTTGGAAGGGGTCGTCAAATCTGACTGCGACTGCCCTGAACTCGATGAATACGTCAAGACCCTTTACGATGTCGATAAGGTGATCAACCGTCTGGTTGTCCGGCCTGCCCCAGTCGGAGAGGAAACCGGTTTTCCTCTCGGGGACGAAACAGTGACTGAGTGGCGATAGCGTGCGTGCTGATGGCGTAACGGTCTCGGTCGGGGCGTGCGCGCCGCGGATTTTCGGTTATGTTGCTGAGTCGTGGCGGGTGCGCGTCAGGGGTCATGGGTTCTGGATTCGATTTCGCAGAGCCGCCAGTTCGTCTTCTACCTCTTGCTCACGCATTTGCTTGGCGGAAGCTGTCAGCGGGGCGTGGCTGTCCGTTGCTTCAATACCGAGTTCGGACAGTTTTCTCCTTGCTTCGGCTAACCTGGCTTCAAGAGCGCGATAGGTTGTCATCAGGCTGTCGTATGTTGAGTGGGCAACTTGTACCTGTTGTTCCAGCCCTGCGGCAATATCAGCCGCTTCTTTTTTTCGATATAATGACTGGCGGGCGGCGTTTTCGTCACCTGTGCTGAGTTGTTGCAACGCTTCATTTTCCCAGCGGGAAACCTGTTTTCTGGAGTCCGCCAGTTCCTGCTCCAGGTTTTTGCAGTTCTGTCGGGCTGAATCGACGCTCCGTTGAGCACCTGCAAGACCTTGTTCCATTTCGTCGATTACTTCCTTCAAGGTTCCTTGAGGATCATCTGAATTTGTCAGTAAATCGGTTAAATTGCAGGTAACAATGTCAGTCAATCGACTAAAAAATGGCATTTCATCGCCTCGTAGTTGGAGTAGGAAGAGAGTCCGGTCTCGCCCGGTGTGGCAGAGTATTGTTGATCTGAAACACCTTTGGAGAATCTTCAACTGCTAAAACCGCTCCCATCGCACTGGCCTGAAATAAACGGGAGCAGTCCAGCAACCAGTTTAACCTCATTGGGCCGGTTCGGGAAAGAGTTGCCGCTACTCGCGGGCAAATTAAAGTCTCCATCAATATCACCAGCACCGTTGTTCAGGAAACCAGTGCATCTTCAGTTCCTGATTTTGGGGTTGGTACGTCAAATTAGTGCGACAACGGAGCACTGCCTACTAAAACAGATCTCCCCTCAATTTAAGGTCTGAAAAGGCACGAATCGTCAACGTGACGGGTTCGAAGTCAGATCAAATATTTTCACAAATTTCGCCTGTTTGGAAAAGATCAGGCGGCTTTCTGTCTGGATTGCCCACAGCCAAGGTGATCAAGCAGAAATTCTGCTGTTTTCCGGGAAGCTCGCGATTCTGAAATTTCATCAGCCAGTTCGGCGAGTTCCTGTCGAACCTCCTTCAATTCATCGGGATCGGAAAGCCAGCAATCCAGAATGGATGTCATGCGGGCAACAACCTTTTTCCCGGAGTGGATGAACGGAAACTCCGGTAGCAGTTCTCTCCCGCTGATCAGATTCGGCAGCGTGATGTATTTGCATTTGATGACCAACGCGGAAATCAGACCCATTACCCAACCACCTTTGTAAAGGACGACAGCAGGAGTTTTGCGAGCCAGTAGTTCCAGGCTGACAGAACCGGAAACCATCAAACAGCAATCAGCCGCTTCGATGACTTCCGAAGTCCGGCCCACTTCGAAACTGATCGGTAGCGGCTTTCCGTATTCCTGAAGTTTCTGCTTGCAGAATTCCCGGTGATGCGGTTTGTGATTGCCCACGATAAATCGGCATTCCGGGTGCAAGGATGCAATTCGATCGGCGGTCTCCAGCATGACAGGCCAGTTCATGGTGAGTTCCATCTTTCGGGAACCGGGGAGTAGTCCGACGACCTTCTCGGCCCCGTCGCGCAGTTGCTTGATTGTTTGGTCGCTGACCGGATGATTGGCGACGGCTTCGAAAAAAGGATGTCCGACAAAAGTCGTTTCCACGCCATGCTGACGATACCATTCGGTCTCAAACGAAAGGCCGGATAGAACATGATCGACATTTTTGCGAACCCGTTTTACCCGCCAGCCGCCCCACGCCCATAACTGGGGGGGCATGTAGTAATAAACGGGAATACCTGCTCTTTTGGCGTAATGGGCGATCCACCAGTTGAAACCGGGAAAGTCGACCAGCACAACGGCGTCCGGTTTATGTTCGCGGAAATAGCGATCAGCCTGGAACCCCAAACGAAAAAACTTGCCGAGCATCGGCAGAACCTTGACGATCCCCATCACAGCCATTGTCGTC
>JALTOP010000163.1 GCA_027000105.1 Planctomycetaceae bacterium
TACTCCTCCCAGCCCGCGTGACAGGTCCAGCCCTCAACAACCCGTGCATTGACCGATGCCGCCGGATCATCTGAATGGAAAGTCGCGGTTGTAATTCCTCCCTGGCTCAAGCCCATCAGAAAGACGTTTCGGCGATCTACCCAACCCAATTTTTTCGCTTGCACGATGGCGTAACCGGCATCGTACTGCCTCATTTTCAAGGTCGGTCGATAGAGTCCCCCCTGATGTTTTTTGACATCGCACGATTGAGGATATTTTCTGCGGGCAAAACTGACCGGAGCAATGACGGCAAAACCGTTTCGGGCCAGAAAATCGATTCGCTGGTAAGTCCCTTTCCAAATGCCGGAACAGCCATGCGGATAGATGACCGTCGGGTACTTTTTCCTTTTCGGTATATCCGCCCGCCTCAAGTTGTGCATGGTCGTTTTGATCATTCCGGAAGAAGCGGGAATCCTCACCAATGCCGCCTGCCATGTCCGTTCGATTTCCAGCGGATCCGACCAGTCATGTTCCGACATTTCCTGCGGGTCTGTAAATTTTTTGGTACTGTTGTGATAACCCTGTGCGTAAACGCCCCTGTCTGCAAAGACAAGAACGAACAGCACCAGCCATTTTTTCACGAAAAGATCCATTGAACCATCCTTCACCATTTCCTTAGTGGAATGTCTTGTGCCCAGGAAGTGAATTCAGGATACTGGAACGGGTAAGGCAATTCCATCCTGTGGACGGATTCAATCCTGTTCAATCCTGCGGGCAAAATGTGTTACACCCCAGAAATTCAAACAGATCAACGATAAGTCAATAATGAAACACCTGTTTTTATTCCTCCTGCTTGTTTCACTCAGCAAGCCGCTCTACTCCCAGACCGTGGAGTTGCAGACGGAACAGATCGTGCTGGAAAAGGGGGGCCACGAAGTCAGCGAGTTGATCAATCCCAACCACATCAAGCCGCTGGGGGGCTACGGGTACATGGCGACTGTGCAACTGAGTCGCCCCGGGGACAAACAGGGGAAATCGCCATGCGTGCTGCTTGAAGACGGACAACCGCTGCCCCGGCCCGGTTCGTCCCATCGTCAAATCATCGAACTTGGTCGCGGAAGGTACAGTCATTGGACCGAGACAACGCTGTACTTTTCCGCCTCCGATTCCAGCGATCCCCGCAAAAACCATCGGCGTTACGAACTGGTCAGCAAGGAGTATTTTATCCACAAGTTGGCGAAAGTAACGGCCACATCGAAGGAATCGCTGTTCCAGGTTCGGGCAAACGAAAAGGCAGGCATCCGCATGGTGCGTTTGACCTTCACCAACCGGGACGACCGACTAAAAGTCATTCCCCATCTGAAACACCAAGGGGATCCCGATTTGACGAGTATCGAATCAATTTTGAACAGCATTCTTGAAACCGGAATGAGTGACGAGCAGAAATGCCTGGCGATCTGGAAAATGCTTGTTGATTGGCGGTATCACCACTATCCGGCTGAGGGTGGGGCAGAAATCCACGACCCGGTGAAGTTTCTGAATGTTTACGGCTACGGTTTCTGTGACGACAGTGCTGCGACTTTCAGCGTACTGGCCAAAGCGGCCGGGATAAAATCACGTATTCATGGTCTATCCGGACATGTTGTTGCAGAAGCGTACTATAACGGTGCATGGCACATGTTCGACCCTGATCATCAAGTCGTTTATCGTACCGAAGACGGCAAGATCGCCAGTGTTGCCGATCTGGAAAAACGACCACAGATCATCACAGCGAAACCGAAAGATCCGATCGGCAGCGACTCACGCCTCATCGCAAAGCTTTATACTTCAACATCCAATAACGTGGCGTATGATCCACTCACAGAAAAATCGAAGCCATTACGGCCCATACTCGGCCCGGGGGACCGGGTTGTTTACGATTTCACCCGGCACGATCGAATTCACAGTCTCCGCTATCCTGAAACGGTGTTGCCTCCCCGTTTTGGAAATGGAAAACTTCTTCAAAAAAGAAAACCATCTGAAATGACGCAGATGAACAACGACCGCCTGTTTGAAGTCAGTTGGCCTTACGTGATTCTGGGAGGAAGACTGCTTCTGCCAGACGATGTTGATGCATCGAAAATGGGAATCGCCATTTCACGGGATCGTAAGCAGTGGACTCCGCTGAAATTCACGAAAACGGAAGATCGCCAATTTGCGTCATTCAATTCCTGGATCGACCAACAATCTTCCGCGATTTACAACTACTGGATTAGAATCCACGCTGTGAAAAAAGGCCACTCAAAGAATACTGATCCCGTAACCTTCTGCGACCCTGCAACCTTCTGTGACAGTGTGACTATCCAGACCGATTTCCAATTCGCACCGTTGGCCCATGCCCCTGTACGAGGTGGGATCAATCATTATGAATTATCAGTGAACCCGATCAATAACCAGCCGTTAAGTAAATGGCGAGGGCTTCAGGTTGAATTGGAGTGGGAAGAAATTCGGCAGTAATCCTCTCCTCCTCATGCGTCGGGTGAAACTGTCTCCCTTCGTTTCGTGCACAATTAGATTCATTTACAATTAGAGGAAGCAACCCGTTCGGCGGATTACGTTGGGAGAATTTGTTTCAGTCAAATACATTCAACCCCTTTTCAGAAAAGAATCAACGCAATGCACAAGTGGAGCCATTCATATCGCGTATTCAGCCTGCTGATTGCAATCACGATTCCGTGTTTCTTTTTTCTGGCGGTCCCTGATGAAATAAAAGCCCAGAATCCCGGGTATGCCAAAGAACCGGTTATTGTCGAGTACGATGTCGATCCAACCTGGCCGCAGATTCCGGATCACATCAGCCGCAAAGGCTGGGTTTCCGGCCTGGCGATTGATTCCCAAGGAGATATCTGGTTCTTCAAAAAAGGGCCTGATCCGGTTCAGGTTTATACTGCTGATGGGAAGTTTGTTCGTTCGTGGGGCAAGGGGAATTTTGTCAATCCGCATCAGTTGCGCATCGACCATGAAGGAAATATCTGGGTAGCCGATTTCGGACTGCATATCGTGCAAAAATACACGCCGGAAGGAAAGCTGCTGCAAACTCTGGGGACACGGGGCGAAAAGGGAGAAGACGAAACCCACTTCAACATGCCAACCGATATGGCGATTACACCCGCGGGAGATATTTTCGTCACCGATGGTTACGGCAATCGCAGGATTGTACATTTCGACAAAACGGGCAAATTCATCAAGGCTTGGGGAAAGTACGGCTCGGGGCCGGGGGAATTTGTCCTGCCTCATGCGATTGTTCTCGACTCTCGGGGATTGCTGTATGTTGCAGATCGCAATAGCGGACGGATACAGATTTTCGATCAACAGGGAAAATTCATCGATCAGTGGACCGGTCTGATCATGCCTTGGGGACTTTCAATAACGAAAGACGATGAACTGTGGGTTTGTGGTTCCTCTCCCCATTGGTGGCGGCGTCATGGAAAATATCCCGAGTTCAAAGACCAGATTTTCATGAAAATCGATAGCCAGGGTCGCGTGAAAAGGATCTGGACAATCCCGTTGGGAGATATCGGCGATGACAAAAACAACCCCGATGTTTCCAGACTCAAACCGGGTGAGGCTGTCGGTATCCATGCGATTGCCGAGGATGCAAAGGGAAATATCTACCTTGGCGAAATCTACAGTGAACGTGCCCAGAAATTTGTTCCCGTTCGCAGCAGAAGCAAATCGGAATGATCCAGCCCTCTGGCACAAAGCGGTCTGCACGCTCCAAAGCGGCCCACATAAGTGTCGAACTATTAAGGTCGACTAAGGTCGACAAAATTGAACTGTCGGGCGAACATTGGGAATATCAATGGCAAGGATGCCGTCTCATTCGAGGTTCCGGTCACGAAGTCGGCCGGCGAACTTGACACCATATTCGATGAATTCTTCTCCCGGAAACTCCCTCATTCGGACAATTTCACCATTAAAAAATGCTTTTTCCGAGCCGCCTAATGGAATTCCAACAATGATGTCCGGACTTGGAAGCTCTCGCGGGTAAACAAAGCTCATCCCGCTGGAACTGACATCTCCCATGTAGGCGTTGAATGTCAGTTTTTCTCCCTCGAGTGTCTCAAGGGTTATTTCGACGACACTGTGGCACAGTCGACGGGAATGTGCCCGTGAGGCTTTGTAGTGGCTTCCCGTACGTTCCTCATTCCGCTTCAGCGAATCAGGGATCCTCTGCACGGTTCGTTTCTGCTTCTCCGTGTATTGATCGACGCCGGGATATGCCTGATGAGTAATCACTATCTACACCTGAAAATCACCATCTGTTACTATTATGTCTGTCAGGCGAAAAACCTGTTGCGTATTGCCTTGCTGCAACTTTCTGGTAAAAGTTATGTCAGAACGGGTGTTGGTGCGTAATAATTTTCGCAGGGGAGAGGAATTTCCCTGAGACAGAAGTACCGGTCATAACGGCAATTCGGGATAGGCTGTTGCGACACCTGCCCTGTCTGCCTGAATTTGTCTGTTTACTTCTTCTACTTGAATGGCGTCGCAGCCGATTATTACAGGATTGCCGGGCTCTCCTGTCACTGTTTTTCAATAGAAAAAAAAGAAGAACCATGAAAAAATATCAACGCGAATTCCGGAGATCGCCCAAACGGGAACAGTTCCCCCCTTTGCTGCGGTTTCTGCCATCCTCGGTTTTGGTCATGGCCGTACTGCCGCTGATATGGACAGCCTGGGCAGAATCGGCTTGGGCAGAAGCGTTGGATTTCGATTCGACCCGACATGGCGTGAAACTCAAATCTGTTTTCACAGAAGTTGCCGCAAAGGCCGAGCATCTGGTTGTCCAGGTTGAAATCAATAGCGGAAAAAAATGCACTGGCACCCTGGTTGAAGTGAATAGCAGAAATGGAACAGGCATTATCGTTTGCAAAGCGAGTTTGTTGGGCGAATCGATATCAAAGCAGGATCAGTTTCGTTGTTGCGACGCAGAAAGAGTCTGGCGAAAAGCGGAATTCCTGGGATATGAAAAAGAACTCGACATGTGCTTTCTGAATGTTGACTTTTCAGACAGCAAACCGCTTCCGACGATCCCGATTGCGAAAACGATGAAAGCCGGACAGTGGCTTGTATCACTGGAATATGGACGGCGGCATCCTGGCGGTGTCGGAGTGCTGGGAGCAGAACCACGAACGATCGGATCTTCACGAGGCTTTGCAGGCTTGAACGTGGATGAAACCGATCACGGTCTGGCGATCACGAAAGTCATGGCCAACAGCGGAGCCTCGCGAGCTGGTTTGAAAAGAGGCGATCATCTGATGGAATCAGAAGAAAAACACGCAACAAAAAGGCGATGGTTCTCCAAACTGCTGCGTCAGTACGAACCGGGGGATTGGCTTCCGCTGCTTGCCAAGCGGGGCAACATGCTTATCCATGTCGATCTTCAAATAGGAACTCCCTGGACGAGTACGTTCGAAAGACAGGCGGTGATGAACCGTTTTGGCAGTGATGTCTCTCGGCGCAAAACCGGTTTTCGATCCGTTCTTCAACACGATACCATCCTGCATCCTCAAAAATGCGGGGGGCCGATCGTGAATCTGCAAGGTGAACTGGTGGGTGTCAATATCGCACGAGCTGGTCGCACCGATACTCTGGCCGTTCCGATTCAGGAAATTATCGATACTGCGAAACAGTTCGAGAAAGAATAGGCTTCTCCCGCCTCGCCTTTCCAGCCGGTAACAGCTATAATTCCCCTCACCTTGGGGAGGGGTGAGGCAGATTGTTTCTGCAGGCGGAAGTTTGCATGTGGAAATCTGTCGAACATTGAAACCTGCTTGCCGGGTTGACCGATTTCCCCGGTCGGTTCCGTCAACGGTTTCGTTCAATTCAAAATCGAATATCACGAGGCAGATTGTTATCAGGAAAGAATTCAGGCAATGAGTGCAGATTATTCTCGCGAGATGGAAGTCGCTATTCGTGCTGTGGGACAAGCGGCTATTCTCTGCGATGCCGTTCAAAAAAAAATCACTCCCGATGTGCTGGAAAAGAAAGACCGCAGCCCGGTCACCAAGGCGGATTTCGGCTCTCAAGCCCTGGTCAGCCGTGCTTTGAGGGAGGCTTTCGCGGACGACCCGATTATCGG
>JALTOP010000164.1 GCA_027000105.1 Planctomycetaceae bacterium
GTTCAACTCTAGCTCCTGGCAACGGTGCACCTGAGGCGAGAATAGTGAAGGCTGTTGTGCCGAGCGGACGACCGGATAATTTTTCCCGATGCGCCTGGATATCACATAAATCAGCTGCCACATGCCAGACAAGTCGGTGTGTGAACTGTTCCCCCGGTTTCAAAACAGTGGTTGGCTTGCTGTCCCGAGTGCCGTAACGAAGCAATGATCGGCGGGAATCGCTGCGAGAAGAAAATGTCCTGTCAGGAGAAGAAATGCCGTACGCCTGTTTCCAGAATCGATCATCAATCCAGAAGAAATCCCCTGTCCCGTTGGGAGATTTCCGTTGGTCTTCCTTGCCTCCGTCGAGTCGAACTTCATCCATCAGAAACAGAGGTATTTCATCCTCACCCGTATTTCGATAAGTTTGCTTCACGAACAGTTCACGGGCGTCCGGTTTCAGCGAATAGGTAACAACCAGTTCCGGCCGAGCTTTCCCGGCCTCTGATACAACTTCTATCCCCAAACCCGTTTCACTGCGAGCAGTGCCGTCTTGAAGGCTGATCGGTTGACGCTTCGAATCGACAATCTTCCAGGAACGGAAAGGGTACGTTTTCGCACCGGGGTAATAAGCACTGAGTTGATCTCCGGGTTGTTCGTTGTCTGTAAAATCAATCAGGCAACCAGCGACAGAAGGGACTGTCATGTTCGCATGACGAGAGGCAACAGGCCGGGCAATGACCGCAGTCACGAACCTGTTTTTCAGTACCAGATCGCCGATAATGGCGTCCACTTCCTTTCCGGCTGGTACGACGTCGCTCCAGTTTTCTTCGGTAATCTCAAACACTTCAACAAAAGCATCCGAACAGAAGGCCGATGAGCCGGAAACAGAACCGAGAATGAACAACAATAACAGAACCGCGTAATTCATCTTTCGTACAATAATCATGGCTGTCCCTTCGTGTTCCTATCTATTTGTATCTTCTCTAGTTGTATTATTTCTGTTCGTCTCTTTATCTGTTTGAGAATCACACCTGTTGGTCTTGTCCAGCGCTGCGTCAACTTTCATCGGGGAATCCGCTATCGAGGAATCCGCAGAATCTGATTCCCGGGCAATCTTTCGACCAGACGCTTCATTTCCAGAATGGTCAGTGTCGAAAGAACCCGCGACGGCTCGATATTCGCCTTTTCAATAATTGTATCAACCGCGGTCGGTTCTGTCCCCAAAAGGTTAAGAATCTCCGTCTGCTGCTGACTCAGATTCAGTTCGCGCGGCACACGGACCTCGATATTTTCCGCCTCCGTTTTTTGAACCGGTGTTGATAGAGGCCCCAGCTCCTGCAAAATATCGTCAACACTTTGAATCAGAGTTGCGCCGTCCCGAATCAGATGATGACAGCCTTCGCTTTCGCGACTGTCGATCGGCCCGGGAACAGCGAAAACTTCCCGTCCCTGTTCCATCGCATGCCTGGCGGTGTGTAACGTCCCACTGGTTTTCGAGGCTTCCACGACAATCACTCCCAGAGAAAGTCCGGAAACAATTCGATTTCGCTGTGGGAACAGACCGCGCGTTGGTTCCATGTGCAAGGGAGATTCAGACAAAACAGCTCCCTGTCGGGAAATTTCCTCTGCAAGAGCTGCATGTTCGGGCGGATAGGTCATCGTGAGGCCATTTGCCAGGACAGCGATCGTTCTCCCTCCTGCCTTGATGGCAGCGCGATGAGCGATTGCGTCAACTCCTCTGGCCAGTCCACTGACAACTGTCACGCCTGCCCTTGCAAGACCGGCAGACAATCTTTCTGCGATCCTCCTGCCGTACGGCGTGCATTTTCTTGAACCGACAATCGCAACAGCAAGTTGGTCGGCCGATTTGATTGCTCCTTTTTGATACAGAACAATTGGCGGATCGAAAATTTCACTCAACGAAACGGGGTACTGCTCGTCTTCCCGGGTGATTACGCTAACCCCCAGCTTTTCACATTCGGCGTATTCCCTGCGGGCAAGATCGTAAAGATCAGTTTCCCGGATGAAGTTGATAATCTTCTCGCCAACGCCTCGCACCTGGCCGAGCGAAGAAAGGGAGGCAGACAGCACATTCCGGGCAGAGCCGAACTTTTCCAGTAACAGCGTTTGTGTTCTCGGCCCGACACCCTTGATCATATTTAATGCCAGACAGGCTTGCTGGGATCGCGACAGTTCAGCTTGAACGTTCATCAGGTTCCTGCCTGGATTTTTCGTAGTTCTTTGGGAATCGGAAACGTGACATGTTCCTCGCGGGTTGTTACCTCCTCCAGTTCTGCGTTGTAATTCTCAATCAGGTAGTCGATACATTCCTGCACCACGACTTGTGGAGCACTTGCTCCTGCGGTTATCAGGACGGTGTCGATTCCGTTTAGCCAATCGGGCTGTATTTCATCGACGCCATCAATCAAATAGGCAGGAGTATCCATGCTGGAAGCGATTTCCTGCAACCGCCTGCTGTTCGAGCTGTTTTGGCTTCCCAGAACGAGCACGAGATCTGCTTGAGGGGTCAACTGGGAGACAGCGTGTTGACGGTTGGTTGTCGCATAACAGATGTCCCCTTTGGGGGGGGATTCGATATTCGGGTAGCGCTGTCTCAATTTTGAAATAACCACCTCTGTTTCTTCGACACTGAGCGTCGTTTGCGTCAGGTAAGCGATTTTCGCATCCGGAGGAAAGGGGAGGTTTTCGACGTCCTCGGCTGTCTCGACCAGAGTGATGCTTTCGGGAGCCTCTCCCATCGTGCCGATCACTTCATCGTGTCCCTGATGCCCGATCAGGATAATGTGGTACTGTTGGCGGGCATAACGAATCGCTTCTGCATGGACTTTCGTTACCAGTGGGCAGGTTGCATCAATTGTCTGCAGGCCGCGTGCAGCGGATTGCTTGCGGATTTCCGGAGAAACTCCGTGCGCACTGTATAGCAGAATGGAGCCCTCGGGAACATCTTCGATGTTATCGACAAATGTGACTCCCTGTTTGGAAAACCGTTCGACAACGTACCTGTTGTGGACAATTTCGTGATACACATAAATGCCCGCTCCAAACAGCTTGACGCATTCCTCGAGCGACTGAATAGCCATGTTGACCCCCGCGCAAAAACCACGTGGGTTCGCCAAAATTATTTTCATCAATTACAATTCCTGCAAGATTAGCTACGAAATTCCGCTGATTGGTTCCTGCTCCCTCCCCTTTATTGTACCATAAAAACCTGCCATCCGTAATGAGGGGGCATTGTTGTCGGATGATAGCCGATTTATTTCCGTTCGCCCACCTTTGCCCTGTAGTGATGATTCAAGGAGCTTTTGACATGCAATCCTCATTGACAGCTTCTGTTTACCAAGCTTCCGATCGCATTATATCCCCCGTTTTCTTCATCCTGCTTTCTTTCATCATGCTCGGCGTTGTCGTCGGTTCATCGAACCGGTTGGTCGCTGAAGGCCCGTCGATCGCTGAAGGCCCCATGAGCGTTCAACAGGAGCAGAACACGATCGTTCTTTCTGAAGGAATTACGATTCAGAACATCGCACAGGAACCAGTGGTAATCGATCCGGTTGACATCGCTTTCGACGAATTCGGTCGGCTTTGGGTAGCGGAAATGCGAGACTACCCGAACGGGCCGGCAGAGGGAGAAAAGCCGATTTCGCGGATCAAAATTCTCAAAGATCAAGACGGTGACGGCATCTACGATTCTTCCACTGTTTTTGCCGACGAACTACTGTTTGTTACGGGCATGTTTCCCTGGAAAGCAGGCGTGATTGTCACACTTTCCGGTAAAATCGAGTGGATGATCGACCGCGATGGCGACGGGAAAGTCGATCATCGGGAAGTCTGGCTCGATGGATTTGCGGAGAAAAACCCCCAGTTGCGGGCAAATCACCTGACGTTGGGGCCAGATGGCTGGATGTATGTCGCCAACGGGCTGCGTGGCGGGGCGGTCAATGTGGTTCGTAAAGATTGGCCTCAATTGAAAGAACCGATTCAGTTGAGGGGACGCGACTTCCGCTTTCATCCGCACACCGGCGTTTGTGAGGCCATCGCAGGGAATGGTCAATATGGAATGTCATTTGATGCCTGGGGAAACCGGATTATCTGTTCGAATCGAAATCCCGCGATGCAAATCATGCTGCAGTACAAGCATTTGGCGCTGCAACCGAAGTTGCCGATCCGTTCGTTGGTTCAGGATATTTCCCCCTCCGGTGTGAATTCGAAACTCTTTCCCCTCTCGGCGAACTGGACAACTTCCAATTTGCACGCCGGCCAGTATTCAGCCGCATGCGGTGTCCACATTTATCAGGGAGATGCCCTGCCAGCAAAATTCAGAAACCGCATGTTTGTTTGCGATCCGACAGCGAATTTGGTTCATCAGGACGAGTTGAAAATTGATGGCGCGAGCTTCAGCGCGGTCAACCCGTATCAGCCGAAAGAATTCCTGGCCAGCAAAAGCGAGTGGTTCCGGGGAGTCAATCTGCGAACCGGCCCGGACGGCTGTTTGTATGTAATCGATATGTATCGAGCGGTCATCGAACACCCGCAGTTCATGCCGGACGAATTGAAGAATCGCCCCGATCTGACACTGGGCAACGATCGTGGACGACTTTGGAAATTGAGCCAGACGGGAAAAAAACTGTCGCGCCCCGTTTCAGAAACAATCCTGCCTGCCGATGCGTCGACATCTCAACTGATCCAGTGGTTACAACACGATAATATTTGGCAACGCAATGTGGCGTATCGAAAATTTGTCGAAAGACAGGATGCTTCGGTTGCCCCCGAACTTGCCAGGCTGCTGAATCCCCAAACCAGACCAGAAAGTTATATCCTCGCTCTTGGTCTGCTGGATCAATTGAATCGCCTGAATGATCAGCAGTTGATTGCCGGCATCGCTCATACAGACCCCAAAGTCCGCTTCAATGCGTTGAAGGTTTCCGATTCCCGTTTGAACCCCTCGTTAGCCGGCAATTCTTCATCCAACAATTCTTCATCCGACAACCGAGCCGCCGCTTTGAAGAATCATCCCGGGTTGACACAAGCGGCTGTTGAAGCATTACAGGATGAACACCCGCATGTGCGCTATCAGGCGATGCTGGTGCTGAGAACGCTTGCAGACAGCATCCGCCCGTTCGTTTCAACCGTCAGCAACAGCATACTGAAATATTCTGCGGATGAATGGTCCCGCAAGGCGTCTCTGCTGGGACTTCACGGGAAACAGTTGATCGAATTGCACCGGTTGGTCTATCAGGCCGATTCGTTAGTGAAAACCGAAGCTCAAAAACAGACGCAACCAGACTATCTGCAGGAAATTTCCTACTTGATTGGCCGTGCCGGTAGCGATGCCCAGTCAGCCTCCGTTCTGCGTTCCCTCTTTCCAGACAAACAGACCAATTTGAATCCGGAACTCGTTTCCGCTGCCATTCTCGGTTTGGGAAATGGTTTACGCTCTCGTGGAAAATCTCTTACAGCCTTATTGACCTCTGCCGTTCCTGAAAATAACGCAACATACCGTCAGTACATCAAACAGTTGTTGGTCGATGCCAGGCAAAATAAAAACCACAAATTGAAAGTCCAGGCGTTACAGACGCTCCGCTTCGTTCCGGGAGATGAAGTCACAGCACTACTGATCGAATTTATCGAGAATCCCCAATTGCCCACCGATGTGCGGGCAGAATGTTTGAAGTCGCTGCGGGGCCGTCCGATTCCAGGAAGCGAAAAAGTGATCAGGAAATTTGTCGAGATGATCCGTGCGGAATCCCCTCAAATGCGGCGGGAATTGATCGACTATTCCCTCTCCAACAGGCAGGCAACGCTTGAATTGCTTTCTGCAATAGATGCAGGGAAGCTGAATTTCCGCGAACTCGCTTCTGTGCATGTTCGAATATTGGGTCGTTCGAAAGATAAAGAAATCAAAACGCTGTTTACAAAACTCCAGGCGAAATCAAAAGATACAAATCTCGAAAAATTGATCGCCAAATATTTGAAAATTCTTTCCCAAAAAGACATGACGGATTTGGAACATGGGGCTCCCGAGCGAGGCCGGGAAATCTTCAAGTCCCAATGTTCATCGTGCCATCGCATCGGGAG
>JALTOP010000165.1:0-3683 GCA_027000105.1 Planctomycetaceae bacterium
GCGCCAGGCATAACCATCAGGCATAGCCATCAAACAAAACAATGAAGTCTGCTTGTGCCTGTTTCTGGGGGATCTAATCGTCCTGCCGGATAGTGGTTTTTCATTTCACGCTTTACTAACATGAGCGGATCAGCTTGAAATCGATCATTCAGTCGAGTCCTGGGAGACGCCTTTCTGAACTCGATACGGTTAGCTGATAATCTTTGACTATTAACACAAACCTCGCGTATTTCGGGGAAACAGCATCCGGGCGCAATAGCAGAGGTCGGCGAGATGACAGGCTCTGTCAATGAGCAATTTAGTGCGAACAGGACGCTTTCTGAAGAGGAAGTGAAACAATGGATTCGCAAACATGTGGACCCTGCTGATTTTGCGGGCAAAAAGGTGCTTCTGCTTGTTCCGGATGCGACGCGCACCGCCCCGATTCCGCTTCTGTTTGAAACGCTGCATGCCCATTTGCGGCCCGTGACAGAGAAATTGGACGTCATATTCGCATTGGGGACCCATCCGCCGATGTCTGAAGCGGAAATGTGCAAAATTCTGGGGATCAAGCCAGAGGAAAGGCAAAAACTTTTCTTTCAACTTGGAATGTTCAATCACGAATGGGATCAGGATGAGAAACTGTCGCAGCTTGGGGTTCTCACAAAACAGGAGACCGCGGAAATTTCACAAGGGCTGCTCAGTGAGGAAGTTCCGGTCAAAATCAACAAACGGATTCACGATTACGACCTGCTTCTGGTTGTCGGGCCGGTCTTTCCGCACGAAGTGGTCGGTTTTTCCGGCGGGAACAAGTATTTTTTCCCGGGAATTACCGGGCCGGAACTGCTGAATTTTTTTCATTGGCTCGGTGCACTGCTGACCAATGCGGCCATTATTGGCGTGAAAAGAACGCCTGTTCGTGATGTGATTGACAAAGCCGCCGCGATGATACCGATTGAAAAAAAGGCACTCACGTTTGTTGTTTCGCCGCAGTGTGAATTGCACGGTTTGGCCTACGGATCGCCGGAAGATGCCTGGAGCGAGGCAGCCGATCTCTCTTCGCAGGTACACATCCGATGGTGCGACCACCCTTACCAGCAGGTTCTTTCCTGTGCCCCAAAGATGTACAATGACTTATGGGTTGCCGGAAAATGTATGTATAAATTGGAACCGGTGATCGCCGATGGCGGAGAATTGATCATTTACGCCCCACATTTATCGGAAATTTCGGTCACGCACGGAGATTATATTCGTGAAGTTGGTTATCATGTCCGCGATTACTTTGTCAAACAGGCGGATCGTTTCAAGCATATTCCGCGGGGCATCCTGGCTCATTCAACACATGTTCGAGGGAGTGGCACTTTCGAAAACGGGGTTGAAAAGCCGCGTGTGAAGGTAACACTCGCTTCGCAGGTTCCCCGGGAAGATTGTGAAGCGATCAACCTCGGTTATCGCGACCCTGATTCGATCGATGTCGAATCATTCGCCAACCGGGAGGATGAGGGAATCCTGCTGGTTCGAAAGGCGGGTGAGCAGCTCCACCGTTTACGGAATGCCTGATCCGCATCCGACAACCTTCCGTACGATAACACCTCAAATACAACAGTTACAACAAATACAACAACACTGTAATACGACAACATTGTAATGAGTACACCGAACCCTGCTTATGAATCCCGATTGGAATTTGCCCTCGATGCAGCCGAACAGGCGCAACAGTTGATTCTCAAATTCTATCAAAATCATGATCTTCAAATCGATTCCAAACATGACAACACCCCGGTTACCGAAGCGGATCGCGGAGCCGAGTTGTTGATACGGGAACTGCTTGAAAAGTCATTTCCGGAAGATGGCATTCTCGGTGAGGAATTTCCCGAGAAGATTGGTACGAACGAGTTCCGTTGGATTCTTGATCCGATCGATGGCACCAAATCGTTCGTGCATGGCGTTCCCCTGTTCGGATCGTTGATCGGTCTGGAAATTGTCGAAGCTGATGAAACCCGCAGATGCGTGATGGGAGTTTGCCGATTTCCCGCGCTGAATGAAGTCGTCTATGCTGCAAAAGGTTCGGGAGCGTGGTGGAAGGTGAAAGATCGGGAACCGATACCGGCCCGCTGTTCGAAAATTTCGCAGTTGAATGAATGCTGTTTCTGCACCACAAACATTGCCCGTTGGGATGCCCACGGTTTATCCCGTGCGTATGAGACATTGCACGACGGTGTAAAACTGTCACGCGGCTGGGGCGACTGTTTCGGGCACATTCTGGTTGCAACCGGCCGGGCGGAAATAATGGTCGACCCGGTATTGAGTGAATGGGATGCGGCTGCGTTACTGCCTATCCTGGAGGAATCGGGCGGGCACTTTGTTGATCTGAAAGGAAACGCCACCATCTATTCCAAAAGCGGCATCTCGGTTAATGACGCGATGAAGGATCAGGTTCTCGAAATCATTTCGCAGCAATAATCACGCCGAAACCGCCGAGCGGACTATCCTGAACGAGATTTCGGTAACAGGTACTTACCCGGCACGGCTGCTTTATGATAGGACCGGGTTATTCCGTGACTGTTTTATTCTGATAACTGTAACTCTGGTAACTGTAACCAAACTGATGTTTTCCATTTTCCAAAAATGTTTCCATAATTTGCGAGTCATTCTTTGCATACTGTTCGCAAACTTTTCCCGTTCGTAATAATAATTCAACTTCGTAACAATAATTCAACTGTCTGCGAAAGCAGGCTCACTCTTTTTCAAAAATTGAATACCCATGATTGTCAGTTGGAATTGGCTCAGCGATTATGTTTCTCTGGATTGTTCTGTCGAAGAGGCAGCCGATCGTTTGATGATGTCCGGCTTGAATCTGGAAGGTCTTGAAACAGTTGGAGATGATTACGCGATCGATCTGGAAGTGACCAGCAACCGCCCGGATTGCCTGGGGCATATCGGCGTGGCCCGCGAACTTTGTGTCCTTTACGATAAAACATTGAGCACCCCCGAAGCCGCCATCACTGCCGTAACGGATAAAACGGAAAGCGTTACTTCGGTCGAAAATCGTGTGCCTGAACACTGTCCGCAGTACATGGCCAGAGTTGTTCGAGGTGTCCAAATTGGCCCCAGTCCCGAGTGGCTTGTTGCCCGGCTCGAAGCGGTTGGATTACGCTCGGTCAATAATGTAGTCGATGTCACCAATTACGTTCTGCTGGAATGCGGCCAGCCGCTGCATGCGTTCGATTTGAACAGGCTGGATGGCAAGAAAATTATCGTTCGCCTGGCTGAAGCGGGGGAAAAGATTGTTGCCATTGACGGCAAGGAATACGAGTTGGATGATCAGACCTGCGTGATCGCCGATGCTTCCCGTCCGGTTGCTGTTGCCGGGGTGATGGGGGGAAAGGAAACCGAAGTGGGCGATTCGACAACCGACCTGCTGATCGAAACGGCCAACTTCGCACCGCTTTCTGTCAGACGGACGGCTCGCAAACTTTCTCTGTTCAGCGATTCCTCTTTCCGGTTTGAACGCAGTATCGATATTCAGCAACTCGACTGGGCCAACCGCCGTTGTTGTGAATTGATTACGCAACTGGCAGGAGGCGAAATTCTCGATGATCCGATTCTTGTCGGAAAAATCCCCGATCATTCACCAGAGCCGTTGTCAATTCGTTATGAACAGAACAGGCATCTGCTCGGAATCGATATCACGCCGGACGAAA
>JALTOP010000165.1:3693-6057 GCA_027000105.1 Planctomycetaceae bacterium
CGAAAAATCCTGAGCGAACTCGGCTTGCAGGAACAGTCGGCCAACGAAACGGAAGCGACTTTTACGCCGCCCAGTTGGCGAGCCGACCTGACGCGCGAAGTCGACCTGATCGAAGAAGTGGCGAGGATCCATGGTTACGATCGCATCTCGGAGAATGATCCCCCCAAAATTCGGGCGGCAATCAAATCGAAACAGGATCGTACCGCGGAGATTGTGCATCAGGCGTTCAATGCAGCCGGGTTTTATGAATCGATTACCATGAGTTTCGTTTCGGAGCAACAAGCGCAACTGTTCAACCCGCGACAGATTGAAACACCGCTGAGGGTGGAACATTCCTCCCGAAAACTGGAAAATCTGTTGCGTCCGAGCCTTGTTCCGAGTTTGCTCGTTTCCCGCAGGGCGAATGAACGAACCGGTACCGCGAACGCTCAACTTTATGAAATCGCCAGAACATTTCTCGGCATGAATGAAAACGGGGCGGAACAGATTCTGACTGTTGGCTGTGTCACCGGGCATGATTTGCTTCACCTCAAGGGGGTTCTCGAGGAACTTGTCAAACAGGTGAACCGCGATGCCGTGCTGACGGCTTCCTCGTGCGACGTGCCAGGTTTTGCGGCAGGTCGTGGTGCAGAGCTTCAGTTGAACGGGCAGCGTTGGGGCTGGCTCGGCGAATTGGATCGCAGCGTGACCGATCAACTCGATTTGCGCGATGCCGTCACCGTTGCAGAATTTGAACTGACGCCGCTTGTGGAACTGCTTGATCTGGAACCGCAGTATCGAACATTACCCCAGTTCCCGGCCAGCGAACGTGACTTCAACTTCCTGCTTGATGAAGGAACAACCTGGCAGCAATTGGAACAGGCGATTCGCGAAGCGGGCGGGGAACTGTTGGAAGAAGTTCTTTTCGCCGGGCAATACCGGGGCAAACAGATTGGAGCCGGCAAAAAAACCTATCTGGCCCGTGTGCTGTTCCGTTCCAGTGAAAGAACTCTCGCAGGAGAAGAGGTCGAAGCCCTGCATGCGAAAATTGTCGCCAACTGTGAGTCGAAACTTTCCGCTGTTCTGAGGTAGTGACCGGTGAGTTGTATCCGATGAAATGACAGCCGGGGAAAATTCAACCGGCTTTTCGAACCAATATCTGACTGATAAAACGTCTGGCAGACTACAGGAAGGGCGATTCCTCGAAACAATCGGAAAATGGAGGTGCAATGAGGATCGACTCCAGCTTGCCCTCTTCCCTGCAGAGACAGCAGGCTGTTTTCATGCGTCCAACGGCCAGCTTCTGTTTTCCGTCGAAAATATCCATTCGCCAACTGATCGACTTGGCACCAAGGCGTTCGATATTGACGTGAATCGAAAGGATGCGATCATACCGGGCGGGAGCAAGATACTGGCACTGTGCGGTCACGCGGGGCCAGCCAATCACCACGCCATCATCCCGTGTGTGCATAATACTGAGCCCCAAAGAACGGTAGTAGGCGTGCTCGGCTTCTTCCATGTATCGATAATAATTGGAAAAGTGTGCAATGCCAGCCATGTCCGTTTCCGCAAACGCCACGCGTCTTTGATACACAAACTGGGATTTCATTTCTTCCTGCTGCTCGTTCACAATCGCATACCTTCCTGCTCGTAGTTTCCTTTCGGGAGTTCTTGAGTCCTTCGTGGGAACATTCCTGTCGACGTTTGAGAGTAACACGTCGAGAGTATCACAAAGCAATCGATGTTGGTACTCCAGTCTGCGCACAGAACGAAGACGATTACCAACCCGATCAATTGGCAAATGGGCTCTCTCGAAGGCTTTTTGCCCGCTTTTTCCGATTCCTCTTGCCCCATTAAAAAAGAAGTCGGTATCATCCCGGTTCTTTCCCCTGTTTTGCGAAGAAAACGGATAACCGAAACCGATCAATGTCTGAATCCCCTATTGCCCAATTATTGAATGAATCTTCCGCTCGAAGAATTGCCGTGATCAAACCGAGTGCGTTGGGGGATGTTGTTCAGACATTACCACTGCTGGGAGTGCTCAAGAAACGATTTCCGGATGCAGAAATTGATTGGGTCATTCGCAGTGAATTGGCGAACCTGCTGGAGGGACATCCGTCTCTTTCAGAAATCATCCCGTATTACCGACACGGCGGTTTGAGAAGCTGGATGCAACTTCTGCACAGACTGAGAAACCGTCGCTATGACCTTGTTTTCGATCTTCAAGGCTTGCTCAGAACGGGAGTAATGACCGTCGCCACGGGAGCCACACTACGAGTTGGTCTGGAAACTGCCCGGGAATGTTCCCATTGGGCCTGTCATGGATTGCTTCCGGATACAGGAAAATCGGTTCCTGCTCACGCGCGGTATTGGCGTATCGCAGAG
>JALTOP010000166.1 GCA_027000105.1 Planctomycetaceae bacterium
TCAACTTGTGAGCGTGCTGCTGGAAAGTTTCAATCATGCTGTCAACGAGACCCGTCAGTTTCTTTCGATTGAATTTTCCATGACGACTATCCAGGCGGTTCGCTTCTTCAAAACAGGCGAACGCTTTATCATATTCTTCCCGCTTGTCAAAAAATTTCCCCAAACTGAAATAGGCTTCCCGTTTCTCCTCATCGGATAGCTCGGAACTTGCCAACAGTTCATCCAGTTTTCGTACTTCCTGTTCCGTGATGCTTTCTGCATTGAAGGTAAAGAGTGCATAATAAGCGGGAGTGTAGAGCGGTTCCCTCTTGATAATCTCCCTGCACTGCCTGGCCGATTCCTCAAACTCTCCCAGTGCGTTCAAAACCGTGACATAATTCATCCTGAAGTCGACTGAATCGGGATTGTGGAGAATCGCCTTCTCGTAATACGGCACGGAACCCTCAAAATCACCCAGATCCTTGATGACGTTGGCAAGGTTGTAGTAAGCGCCCGCAAATCCGGGATTCAACTGTATCGCCTGCTCCAGTACCACCTTTGCTTCCGGGAGTCGCCCCATCTCATGCAGAACTGCCCCCAAATTCGACCGAACGCTTGCGTTTTCCGGGTTCAGCTTTACAGCCGCTTCAAAGGCCCTGGCCGCCTGCTTCAACTTCTTCTGCTCCCAAAGAATGATCCCCAACCCGTTGTGCGTCAAAAAATTGTCGGGATCGATCCGCAGAAGCTCATTCAGTGTTGCCTCTGCCTCCTTCAATTGGCCGGCCTGCTTTTGGGCCTGAACCAACTTTTCATAGAGACTCACATCCCCGGGCCGTTGCTTTATCAAAGAAGAGAAGAAAGGAATCGCCTCTTCAAACCGGGAAGATTCAAGCAGGCTCTTCCCGAGCACATCAATCGCTGCACTCATTTGTGGGTCAAGCTGAATCGCAGTCTGAAACGAATTAATCGCCTGATCGTACTGACCCATTTCCCGATAGATGACGCCCAGGTCGTAGTGCATCAAACTGGAATAGGGGGCATTCCGCAGCGCTTGATGGATCATCTCGGCTGCGACTTCCGGTTTGCCCTGCTGGTGGATAACCAGAGCACGAAGATGAAGCGCATTCGGATGACCTGGCGATTCTTGAAGGATTGAGTCATATATTTCCAATGCAGAATCCGCCTTGCCCTGCTGATGCAGAGAGACCGCTTTCTGGAGTTCTACCTGGATGTCCATCAATCTTCACACTCCGCAACAGCACATTATCGCCCATATCCATCAGCCTCGGACAACACCACCGGACTGCAAACCAAAACAGACCAGGGTGCCCGACTGCGCGCATCCGCTTCGGCCTGTAATCCGAATATCGGATAAATTGCCTAATCGGAATGAGTGTCATTTTTCTTATCATCAGAACTTTTTGACTTATCCCTGCATGCCACCGTCATAATTAAGGTAAATCTCTTGATGAAGCTGCCAATACGGCTGTTGACTCACTGCGCACCCACAAAGTCTCCGCCTGCTACCCATACCCTCCATATACCCCTATGTCTACTTTTTTACTGATCGATTTTCAGATTGCAGGGATATTCAGCAGAATGGTAATTTGGTTAAACTTTGCCTGTTTGTAACGGGAAACATGTCGAAAATAAGGAGAGAGAAAGTCTTTATCCGGTTTGGCGCACGGTAATAGAGAAGAAAAAGAGTGTGATGAAAGTCAAAATCAGCAAACCTGTTTTGAAAATCACCCGTGGAAAGACAAAGTTCCCCTTTCGCGAAATCGAATCGGACCGATTTCTGATTGGCGCGGGCAGTTGCTGTCAACTCCAGCTTTCTGCGGATGATATCCCGATGGTGTATGCGATTGTGCATCAGGTGCAGGCAGGCTACCAAATCGAAGCCCTGCACAGCGAACCGGCGATGCTCGTCAATGGTTCCAAACAGCAGTTCGCCATCCTTCAACCGGGGGACAAACTGACTCTGGGCGTGTATGAATTCGAATTCCTGATCGATCAGTCGGAGCACGTTTTACGCGCTACCCAGGAAGGGGGACAGGAAGCGACACAACAGCAACCGCGTGTCAAACCGCAATCGCTCATTCCACCGGTTCCTGTGAAAATCGATGAACTGACCGCCAGCGAATTGGTCGCCCGCATTGAAAAAGAACTCGAATTGATTGATCAGCTGGAAAGTGAAGAAGAACCGCAGGCGAAATCACCCCGCAAAATCGCGTAATCTCCCCGGCGTTGTTGCACGATCGATAGGAGAAACGACGGCCATCGTCCCGGCGTCGGATACCTTTGTATGGTCGGGATCACATGAGATATCGCCGTGGGGAGTATCAATACGCATCCTGCGAAGAACTTACCACTCTTGCACCGCGTTTCATTGGTGAAACATCAATGCGTTATCACCAGATTGTCCCGATGGATCGCTTCAATAAAGGGGACATCGCCCAGTTTTTCGGTGATACTTGCTTCCCGGCAACCTTTTAGGCGGTGTGCTAAACCGGAATCGTAATTGGAAACGCCACGAGCAAATTCATTTCCTTTTTCATCAAACACGGAAACGATTTCACCCATTTCAAAACTGCCGCGAATCTCTTTCACGCCAATCGGAAGCAACGATTTTCCGGATTCGACAACCGCCTTCCTCGCTCCGGCATCAACCAGAAACCCACCTGTGGGAGTGACCGTAAAGCCGATCCATCTTTTCCAGGCGGGAATCGATTTTCCTCTTGCCAAAAAGGCCGTCCCGACATTTTCGCCACGAACAATTTTGCCGAGCACATCATCGTCCAGACCATTCGCCAGAATGACATTTTCTCCCACGGAAACCGCTTTTTTCACCGCGGTCAGTTTCGATTCCATACCGCCCGTGCCCAGTGAACTATGATCACTGCAGACACACTCATACAGAGAATCGTCCCACTGTTTGACCAACGGAATAAGTTTACTGTCTGGAGAAGACGGGTCGCCATCGTAAAGACCATCAATTACCGAAAGAATAACAAGCAGCGGTTCATCAAGCAGATTCATCACCATCGCAGCGAGTTGGTCGTTATCACTGAATTTACTCCCCCGGCTTCTGTTGGAAACCGAACTTCTTGCACTGCCTGATTTCGTTCTGCTGACGCTCTCTGTATAAACACCAGTTTCTGTTCCGGTAACGCTCCGGTTCAGGGGACGGATTTCATCAACGCTGACTGTATCATTCTCATTCACGATCGGCACCGAACCGTATTCAAACAGGGTTTGCAAGGTGTTGCGGATATTCAGATATCGTGAACGATCCCGAAAATCGTCATTAGTCAGCAGCAGTTGGGCCGCATGGTATCCGTGCTGACGAAACGCCTGATCGTACAGGCCAATCAAATGAGCCTGGCCGGTGGCAGCGGTCGCCTGCAAGTGAGGCAGATCTTTGGGGCGTTTGGTCAAGCCAAGCAGCGTCATCCCCGCTCCGATTGAACCGCTTGAAACCAGTACAACCCGCTTCCCGGCTGAGCGCAGCGCATCGACCTGTGAGGCCAATTGGGTGATCCGATTGGGATCCAATGCCAAATTGTCACTGGAAAGGACATTGGTTCCAATTTTTACGACAAATGTTTTCGCCGTATCTGCCAACTCTTTTCGGACCAATAAACTCATTTTCCGCCGCTGCTTTTAGGAATCAGGATATCGCCAGATATTTTCAAACGGATTCTGCCAGTGCATTTACTTCCCGGGGGAACATTCATTCGAACCAATAGCTGCCCATCCTGCGAGGCGGCGATTTCACTTTTCTTGCCGATCAGAAATGGCGTACCCGGTCTCGTTTTTCCCTTACCTTTTCCTTTGGCCGTTCCGTTGACGATTACTCCCATCAAGGCTCCCAAAGGAACTCCGACTGCCAAATCCTGTTTGACATCACTGGAAGGAAAGCCATCCGTTCCTATTCGTTGTGAAATCAGTATTCTGCATTCGCCATCAGAAAGAAAACGAATTTTATTCCCCTTTTTCACTGCCACTCCCGTCACGATCCAACCTTTTCCCGGATCGATATCGAGCGTTACCTCATTGGTCGCCAGTCTCGCTTCTTCCAACTCCTTGATTTTATCCCGTACCTTTTTCAACCCGGGTTGAAGACTTAAAATTTTCCTCAAAACATCCTGTGCCTTTTCCAGTTCCCCCAACTCTTCGTAATCACGTGCGGCATCTGCCGCTGTCTTCATGAAACTGGCTTCTGCTTCCTCCACTTTTTTCTCTAGCGCAACAGTGTTTGTGCCACGTGAAGAAGAAGATTTTTTCTGCGCAAAAGAAGCTTCGCCCATTAACACAAAGATCAACAAAAGCCAAACGGCACCAACCAGCAAACCTGTTGTCCCGTAAGCACGATATTTCATCAATGAAGCGAGCATGGTAGAGACCTTTCGGTGGTCGAGGGTGATGGCCCATTACGATTTAATGCGGCGATTTTAACGCTGCGGGGAGTCGTTGCTCCGGGACGTTATCGTAGCATTGTAACATGGAAAATCGCCGGATAGAAGCGGGAATTCCCACAGAAGTGAAACCGGGGTGCCCGGTTGCGGGATAAGGGCCGCCATGGTTCATGGCGGGTGAAACAGCCACACCGGTCGGCATTTTGTTGTTCAACAGTCGTCCGACCTTTCGACGTAATACCGGTTCCAGTTTGGAGTAAACAGTCTCGTCTTCATCGCTTTCGGTCAGATAGATTGTGCCGGTCAACTGTCCTTCCAAAACGCGGGCGATTTCTGCCATCTGGTTTATATCGCTGGTTGTCACAAGCAGCGAGCCATTGCCAAAGGCTTCATGTTGAAAGGTTTCGGGCGATTCCAAAAATTGATCCGCGGTGCAGGTAAGTAACGTGTTTTGAACAGCAAAGCCGCTTCCTGCCTGAGCCTCTCCGCCGGCAAGAAGTTTCGCTCCGTGATCAATCAGAAACTTGACACTCTCCAGGAAACTCTCGCGAACCCCTTCGGAAAGTAATGGGCCACAGGTGGAATTCGCAAATTTATCCTGTAATTTTTCGATCCAACCAGTGACATATTCTCCGGGAGGTAAAATTACCAGACCGGGATTCGTACAGAACTGCCCCGATCCCATCAGGCAACTGCCGGTGAATTCGTCGAGGAGATTGTCTCCGTTCTGCTCCAGATAGCCCGGCAAAATGAACACGGGATTGATACTCGATAATTCCAGATAGGCCGGCTTACCCGCTTCGTCCGCCGCCGCTTTCACTTTCAGCCCTGCTCCCAGTGCGCCAGTGTACCCAACCGCAGCGATGCGTGGGTCTTTAATCATTCTGATTCCATCCTCGGCAGGCATACGATAAATGAGTTGAACGAAGCCGGGCGGAAAATCGGTTTCCTTCGCCGCCTGAAGTGCTGCTTCTGCCAACAGGCGGGTTGTTTCAGGGTGTGAGGGGTGCCCCTTGGCAATGACTGGATTCCCGGCTGCGACCGCCGCCGCAAAATCTCCACCAGAAATCCCGTTAAAAGCGAGCGGGAAATTGTTCGGCCCAAAAACAATGACCGGCCCTAAAGAGCGGTGCATCGATCGGAGATTATTTTCTTCATCAATCACGGGGAGTGACCAATCGCCGCTGCGTGCTGAACGAGCCGCTTGCCGAAGTTGCCCGGTTGTTCGAGGCAGTTCGCCGTCCCGAAGTCGTGGCGTTAACGGAAGAGCCGTTTCCAGGTGAGCCATCGCGGCAATTTCATCGGCATTTTCTTCAATGCGATTCGCATACGCTTCCAGAAAATCGGCAAACCGCGTTCCCGGCCAGTCCCGCACAATTTCATCAGCCGTCTGGGCCGCGTTCAATGCCGCTTCGAGATCCGCCCAGTTACTGAGCGGATATTTGGTCTCCAGAGTTTCTCCAGTCGCAGGATTAACCGCCTGAAATGTTTCCACAGATTGAGAGTCGATCCACTCCCCGTTAATCAGAATTTTTGCTGTCGCCATGAATCTCTATCACTCAGGTTTCATTATGTAAGGAATGCGATAAACCGAAGGGCGTGCTGGTGCCCATTCACAGCAACCGTTTGTAC
>JALTOP010000167.1 GCA_027000105.1 Planctomycetaceae bacterium
AATCTGTTTCGTCTGACTTCAGTGTCTGAGTAGTTGTGCCGAGCCAGTTGGTAGGGGAGATGACTCCAATGGGGCAGTTCCGTACCCCCGATTGCAACAAGCGCTAGACCAGGCATAGCGGGGCTGTCAACTTTTGTTCCGGTCTACCTTGTATGGCTGTAGCGGATGTGTGGGGTCGTCACGTTATAGTGCCTCGGCCCCAGAAGTGGACATGCGTTTTACTTCAGTCAATTACCTCAATTTGAGCTGCTGGATTGAGTTTTTATCCGTCCTGGTCTGATTATGTCAGCTAAGATTCTTCTATCATCGGTGCTGAAATGCGCAACCGATGCAAATAACGGTTCGGTATGCGTTCAATCACATGACACGTTTTACACCACTGAAAAGACACTCTTGAACACGATTGAGATTCAACCAGTTAGTGGACCGGTAGAAGGAAAAGTGACTCCACCCGGCTCCAAGAGCATCACCAACCGGGCGTTGATTATCGCCGCCCTGGCACAGGGGAAGAGCGTACTCAGAGAGACTCTGGCGAGCAACGATACCCACGTGATGCTGGACAGTCTGCAGCGATTGAACATCCCCTGGAGCAGAGATGAGCAGGGGACGGTTTCCATCACCGGCTGCGGTGGAAAGATCCCTTCCTCGCGAGCGGAACTCTGGCTCGAAAACAGCGGGACAAGTATCCGTTTTCTGACCGCCATGTGCGCCCTTGGTGTTGGTGGTTACGAACTGGATGGCAACTCCCGCATGAGGCAGCGCCCTATCATCCCTCTGGTCAAGGCCCTTCGCGAACTGGGCATCGATGTGCATTGCCTGCACAATACCGACAGCCCTCCTGTTCTTGTCAACTCGATCGGTTTTCCCGGGGGACAAGTTCATATCGAAGGGAATCTGTCGAGTCAGTATCTATCCGCCCTGTTGATGGTCGCCCCGTATGCAAGTTCCCCGTTGGAAATAATCGTCAAGGGCGAACTTGTTTCCGTCCCCTATATCGAATTGACATTGAGCCTGATGAAAAGTTTCGGCGTTGACGTGCAGGTCGACGGAATGCAGCGTTTTCAGGTAACGCCCCAGGTGTACCGTGCCAGGGAATACACCATCGAACCGGATGCTTCAGCCGCCAGCTATTTCTTCGCTGCAGCGGCGGTAACAGGTGGCTCCGTCACCGTTCCCAATCTGCATAAAAATGCACTTCAGGGAGATATCAAATTCGTCGATGCTCTTGCTCTGATGGGGTGCACGATCGAATGGGGAGACAACTACGTCAAAGTGACCGGGGGCGAACTTCGCGGAATCGATATCGACATGAACGCGATCAGCGATACGGCTCAAACATTGGCCGCGGTTGCTGTTTTTGCCAACGGACCGACCCGTGTCCGAAATGTCGAACACATGCGCTACAAGGAGACAGACCGCATTTCGGCGGTGGTGACGGAATTGAAAAGACTTGGCATCAAAGTGGAAGAACACCCGGACGGATATACGATTCATCCGGGGGCGATCACTCCCGCCAGTATCAAAACGTATGACGACCACCGCATGGCGATGAGTTTCAGCCTCATCGGACTGAAAGTTCCCGGCATTGTTATTGAAGATCCCGACTGCACCGCCAAGACATACCCGCATTTCTTCGACGATCTTGCTAAACTGTGCAAAAATTAGAGAGTGAAAACGGAATTTATCCGATACAGAGTCTCTCCGGGCAGGTCCACGAATTCGCATGAAAAAACAGCCGAAGCGTAAGCAGAAAAAAGAAACGGCCATACCGAAGCCGTTGACAGCCAGACAGTGGGCCTTTCACTTTGTCGAACAGTGGCGGTTGAAACAGCGGCTGGTTCGCGATCAGCTCAAAGAGGCCGGGGGAGAACGAGCCGAACAGCATCAGGGTGCGAAATTCGCGCAACGACTGATTTTACGGATCGCGACCATCGATATCGTCCTTTCAGAATCTGTTTCACGCCCCCGGGAACGTGTTGAACCCGCTTTGTGGACACTCCTTCAACTGGGGGCGGCTGAGTTACTATTCGGCCCTGTCAACTCCCAGCACGCCGCCATTTCAGAAACAGTCGAACTGTGTCGATTCGCGAACCATCCGGAATGGGCCGGCTTTATCAATGGGGTTTTACGGAGTGTCCAACGACTGCTCGCTGATGAAACATCCAGCGAACCGGGAGCGAACCGTTATCCCGTAGAAAATCGTCAATACCGCGATGTGAAGAAAAAGATCTTCCCCAATCCGGAGAGGAGATTCGTTGATTATCTTTCGCATGCGTTCAGTTTGCCCATCACTCTTGTCCGTCAGTGGGAAAAAACTTTCTCTCGGGAAGAACTGTTTGAAATTGCCTGGGCTTCCCTGTTTCCGCCTCCGATGACAGTGCGTATCACCCGATTACTTGTCGAACCTGAAAAATGGGTCGAACAATGCAAAACGCAGGGCATCGATGTAGAAGCGGGGGATTTTCCGGAAGCGGTTCGGTTGAAGCAACCGGTTCGTCTGAGTGAGCTCCCCGGTTTTCAGGAAGGGGAATTTGTCATCCAGGATGAGACGGCGATGCACGCGGCCCGCCTGTTGAACCCCTATCCCGGACAAAACGTTCTCGATTTATGTGCAGGCCCGGGAACAAAAACAACACAACTGGCTGAGTTGATGCTCAACCAGGGACGAATTCTCGCAACTGATATCGTGGAACATCGCCTGAATCAGGTGATGGAAAATGCAACTCGCCTGGGGTACGAGTGTATTGAAACTCAACTGATCGATCGAGATAAACCGAAAGTTGACGGTGCCCCGTTCGATGCGATTCTGATTGACGCCCCCTGCAGTAACAGCGGAGTACTTGCCAAACGTGTTGAAGCACGCTGGCGGTACAGCGATCGGGCCGTGCAGGAGTTGAACCAGATTCAACTGCACCTGCTCGATGTGGCAGCAGGTGAATTGAAACAGGATGGGCGAATGGTCTATTCCACGTGCAGCATCGACTCGCGAGAAAACGAATTGCTGATTCAGAACTGGCTCCGATCGCACGAGGAATTCAGCTGCAGCGATATGAAAACGATCCTGCCCAATGACAGACACGACGGCGGCTTCTCGGTTCTGCTTTTTCGGGAATCTCAACATTCCTCCGAAAATGAATAAACCGTTCGTCCGCTGATGATCGTCCTAACAATTCGGGTTCGCGGTCGCAACTTTGGGGGACGTAGATGTTTTCAAAGGGGGCAAATCCGGTTCGAGAACACCTTTCGATTTTTTCCAGATCAGCAATCCCTCAACAACCATCCAGATTTGGATCGTCATGATAACCGCCCCGAAACCGAAAAGCAGATAGTTTCCTGTTGGGAACCAGCCTGTTTTGGCGTTGAACATGTTCCAGAGCATTGCCCAGGCGGGCAGGATGAGCATGATCGCCATCGGAATCGCCACAAAAGCAACTCTCTTGCCCCGTCTCCAGAGATAGAAAAAAGTGACCATGAACGCAAGCCCGGCCAGAAGCTGATTGGTCGCCCCGAAAAGAGGCCAGAGAATCAGTCCGCCGGTACCGTACGGTTTACCCGGGGCCGCCGGAAGCATTGCCACGACAAACCCGAACAGAACCGCCAATGCAGTCGCGGCATACATGTTTTTCAGGGGAGTTATTTTCAATGTCCCCGCCAATTCCTGAATAATGTAGCGCTGCAATCGTGTTGCCGTATCGAGTGTTGTCGCCGCGAAGCAGGCAACCAGAACCGCAATAATTCCCGTTCCCATCGCCAACGGGATTCCAAGAGTAGAAAGGAAGTTGGCCCCTCCATCCACAAAAGCGCCCACTTTCGCAGAAAGAGAAAACGCTCCCCAACCGGCTTCAGGATTGTAACGGGTGTGCCAGGCATCGATCCCGGTTAACATCTCGCCCCCTTCACCAATAACACCCATTCCCAACCCGGCTGTGCAGCAGAGGATGACCAGAACGGCGAGCGCGCCTTCAAGAAGCATTCCCCCGTACCCGATATATTGGGCGTCCGTTTCACAGGCGACCTGCTTGCTTGTCGTGCCGCTGCTGACCAGACAATGAAACCCGGAACAGGCACCGCAGGCGATCGTGATAAACAGAAACGGCAACATCGGCGGGGCATCAGCCGGGATATTTTGGGCGACCATCGGGGCACTGGTCATAATATCTGTCTGTTGGGAGAACCCTGCCACGACCAGGCCGGCGACCATCAGCAACAACGCAATAAATAACTGATGCGAATTGATATAATCGCGAGGCTGCAGCAGCACCCAAACCGGCAACACCGAAGCGATGTAGCAGTAGATCATCAACAGGACGGTCCAAAAGACGATCGGGTTGATCGCATAGCCCAACATCGTCGCCGGCAGCACAACGGGGTACACGTAAACGCCAACCGCGACCGCGGCATATAACAGCACCAACGCGATCAGTGAGGGGATAATCAACCCTCCTTTACGTTTGTAAACCCAGAAGCCAATGCCCACCGCCAACGGCATTGCCAGCCAGACAGATAGCACCGATTCCGGATAGTCCTTGAAGATAATCGCGATCACGAGTCCAAAAATGGCCAGCACGACCGTCAAGGCAAAAAACAGCACCAGCAGAAACAGAAGCTTGGCCCGTGGAGAAATTACTCGCCCTGAAATCTCTCCGACCGTCTGCCCACGGTTTCGCAGGGAAACGACCAACGCACCGAAATCGTGAACGGCCCCAATAAAAATGGAACCAAACAGAACCCAAAGCAGGGCGGGTAACCAGCCCCAGAAAACCGCAATGGCTGGCCCGACAATCGGCCCGGTTCCTGCAATACTGGTAAAATGATGCCCGAAAATGATGCTCTTTTTCGTCGGGACAAAATCGATATTGTCCCGCATTTCCACACTCGGGACGATCGCGTCATCGCTCAACCCAAAGATCTTTCGGGATAACCAGCGACCATAAAGGTGATACGCTGCAATGAACCCGAAGAAAGAAAGGAACGCAACAAGCAGAGTCGACATATTTATTCCATCTCGTTAATTCGAATCCTGAATGATTTTGAATCCTGATCGATGACTCGCAATTTCCGCTGCAATTCAAGAGCAATGCCCGAAAAGGAAACGCTCGGAAAAAGCATCCCAAAGAAACGCCCGGGAAAGACTCATTCACCCACGACAATACTGTATTCTGCAGCGGGCGGGGTTCCTTTTTCCACCGTTAAACGTAACCGGTTCGATTGATACTTATCGGTATCGATCCGCAGCAGTATTCGATGCTTCCCTTTCGTCACAGGAACGTTTTTCCAGTTTTGAGGCTCCAAACGCCTGTTGTCCAGCCAAAGGATTATTCCGTCGTCCGGTTCAAGTCCGAGCTTCACATTTCCCGGGACGGTCACATCGATTTCCGCGTAAACAAACACGATTTTATTTTTTGAAATTCGTTTTGCTTCATCGATCGGCAAATCGCCGGAGGCGAGTGAATAGATTGGCCGCCAGCGTTGCGGGGCGTATTCGAAAAGCAGATTGCGGACCGACTCATCAGCGAAAGTATCCCACGTCGTTTTGGGAGGCGGTTTTTGATAGATACGCCAGCGGTACACGGTCGGAGTGGCCGACATCGTATAACCAGGATCTTTACCCAGGGCGGAAAGAAAACGGAGCAGATCAACAAATTCATCGTGTGTGAGGAACTTCGTCAACCCGGTAGGCATCAGGGAATCGCCCTCTTTTTCGAATTCGATATCATCAGCTGCAATCGTAATTTCTTTCCCTTGAGCATCTCGCAGAATGACACGGTCGTCATCTTCATCGACAACAATCCCGGTGTGCTGCAAGCCGTCTGCATCAACAATCAATTTTGTTTTGTACGCTTCTTTGATTGCCTGTGAAGGGAACAGCAGCGCGTTGATTAAATAGTCGATGGGGGAACTGCCGCCGACCGGGCTTAAATCGGGCCCAATTTTCCCACCCGCTTTTCCGATCGCGTGACACTTGTAACAATTCAGTTCCTCCCGACGAAAAATCTGTTCGCCCCGGGCAGCGTCCCCTTTCTGAAGC
>JALTOP010000168.1:0-1643 GCA_027000105.1 Planctomycetaceae bacterium
ACATTGGGAATACGTCAAATTCAACGTGTTCCGTGAAAACAAGTACAGCCGTTATTCAGTCATTTGCCGCTATTCTGCCAGGAGTTTTCTCAGCACTTTTCCTTCGGCACTCGGCATTTCGATTTCCAACAAATGAGCAGCCGTCGGGGCCACATCCAGGCAGGACGCCATTTTTATTTTCGCGCCAGGCTTGATTCCGGCCCCTGCCATGATCAGCGTGGCATGCATGTATCGGGCTTTGGGCAGATGCCCGTGGGTGCCCCGTCGCACTTTGGAAACAGGCGTTACAACAAGTTCCGAAGTATAGTTGTTGGAAAAGGAATAGCCTGGCTTCGCTGCAATCATCAAATCGGCCTGCTGGGGATTTTCTTTGGGATCGGGCAGACCGTATTTCATGAAATCGGCCACGTCGAGAACACGCTCCACACCTTCCAGTTCGGCTACCGATTTAATCAGCTTTTCGCGAATCGCCTCCTTATTTTCTTCATCCAGAATGTAAATCCCGGCTGAGCCGCCATTGGCGCTGCTCCACGCTTTTCGAGTTTTGGGCTTTTTACCCGAATCGAGAGTAAACATACCGAGATTGCGCAGGTGCACATTCAAATTGATGGACTGCAAAACCGGGGCGAAGCCGTGATCGGATACAATGATCAGCGTCGTTTTCTCCTTCAACGGGGAAGCCTGGATTGCATCCCAGAGTTCGCCAACGCGGTCATCGGCATTTTCACACGCCCAGTAGGCTTCCTCGCAATGAGGGCCGTAATCATGCTCAAAACCGTCCGGTGTGATGAGGTGCATCATCATCAGATGCGGTTCATACTTTTGGAACAGATACTTCGCCACGTCTGTGTAGGTTGAATCCCGCATGGCGGAAACCTTGTGATCCCAGCCCCACGCTCCCAATTTGCGAATGGAAATATTGTTTTTGTACAACTCGTCCGACAAACCGGGAGTAGTGTATTTGTTGTGAATTTCCTGCCTGTTGGAATCGGGTATGATAAAATCGAGTGTTCGCGCACCGTTGCAGGCTGGCCAGATGATGGCGGCGGTTATCATTCCGTGTTGGTGCGCGACATCGTACAGGGTCGGGACTCGAACAGCCTGATCTTTCGTGAATACAGGATCGCCAATGTAAACAATTCGATCCAGTGTTTTGCGGTCAAGAACGCTGTTGCTGATTACGCCGTGTCGAGCGGGTGAAGCCCCGGTGACAATTGATACATGAGCAGGCCACGTGACGGAAGGAAAAACCGTTTCCATCCCCTCGGCATAGGCGCCTGTTTTCATCAACTTTCGCAAGTTGGGCAACTTGGCGCGGGGATCATTCAAATACGAAGCGGCCAGGCCATCGATACTCAGGATGATGACGTGTCTTTCCAGAGATGGTTCCGCAGAATAACTCCGGTGATCGCAATTCAAACCAACCAGAACAATCCCTGATACCAATATCGATAACAATGCGCGCATGAGCCGGCTTCTCCCGCGGTCTACAAGAACGACAAGAAACAGCAAAGAACAGGACAGAACAAACGGTCTCCAGTTTGCAGGCAAAAATGGAATCGGTCAAGTGATCCCCTGATCCGGTGAAATTGGCGCCAAGCAGGAGAACATCAAGCAGTGAAATCAGATTCATGGTATCAAAA
>JALTOP010000168.1:1653-6028 GCA_027000105.1 Planctomycetaceae bacterium
TCGCATAACCCCAGGCAAAACCAGAAACGATGGTGATATCTGTCTGGTCGGCAGTTGCGGTCAACAGACGTTGGTCGATGCGGAACAGAACTGTTTGATGCGGGAAGATTTTTGATACCGGAAAAATAATGGGGCAAAAAATATAAAAACTGAAAAAAAGTCTTGTCAGAAATGGGAGAAGCACTAAAAATAGGAAGCTGTTTGTGTGCTACGCGGCACGTGGTCGTTTCGCTGTGGAGGGATCGGTGAGGCTCGCTGGTCGAAGCAGCATGTTCGATTCGATAGAAAGGAGGTGGTTCTGTGACAAGTGATAATTGTTGTAGCCAAGGAGGTGGCACCGCTAAACACGGGCGGATGGTCGGCGGGCTGTTTGTCCGAATGCCACCGTCTCGTCAGGATCACCTCATGAAAAGTCATTTGTTCGCAGGTGACTGTTTCACGATCCGGTACGAGTTTATTATCAGCAGGATACTTGCTAGTATCCATTGCTTACAGGCCCCGGCTTTCTTGGGAAGGCCGGGGCTTTCTTGTCTGATTGCAGCTTCAGTTGCGGCTACAGATTGTCGCTGTCAAAATGTTGAATATCGCTGTCGCATTATCGCAATGTCGCAGAGAACTCTCCTCCCCGCAAAACGTGTCTCCATGAACGACAAAGCTGAACATGTCCTTTTTGTAACCGGACGGTTGGCAGAGCCTGCTTTGCGTGCAGTCGTTGAAACTCTTGCGGAAAAAGAAAAAATAAAGGCCGAGGTTGCTGTTCTTGGAATTAGCGTCGCTGCCCTGATGCACGTTGATTGGGTTGCGCGCAAGTTATGTGTCCCGGACGGAGTTTCACGGGTGATTCTTCCCGGTTGGTGTCAGGGAAATCTGTCAATTCTGGAAGAAGAATTTGGTGTTCCCTTTCAGCTTGGCCCCAAGGATCTGAGGCAGCTTCCTCAATTTTGGGGAAGTGACTCGGCTGAACCGTTCGATTTATCATCTTACGACATCGAAATATTGGCGGAAATCAATCACGCCCCGATGCTTTCCGAACAGGAACTGATTCGCCTGGCTGCCCAGTACCGCGATGCGGGAGCGGATATCATCGATTACGGCTCTCTGCCCGGCGAAGCCTCATCAACAGTTCGTGAGCATGTCCGGTTACTGAAAGAAGAGGGATTTCGCGTTTCGATCGACAGTTTCAACCGGGAGGAGGTGGAAGCTGCCGTTGATCAGGGAGCGGAACTTGTTCTCAGCTGTCATTCCGGTAATCTTGACTGGGCCGTTGACCTCGAGGCGGAACTGGTCGTCATCCCCGATGACATTTCCGATCTTTCCACCATGCAGCCGGTCATTGAAACACTTTTGGATAGAGGAAAAAAAATACGGCTCGATCCAATTCTTGAACCGATCGGCTTCGGCTTTTTCCAGTCTCTGCAACGGTATGCGCAGACTCGCCAGCGGTGGCCCGATCTGCCCGTGATGATGGGAACGGGCAATGTAACAGAGCTTTCAGAAGTCGATTCCGCAGGGGTGAATTTTCTGCTCGTTGCGATCTGTCAGGAATTGCAGATTACTTCTCTGTTGACGACACAGGTCATCAATTGGGCACGCAGCAGCGTTCAGGAACTGGATGTCGCCCGGCGAATGATCAAATACGCCCTCGACCATCAACAGATACCGAAACATCTCGATTCCAGTTTGGTGGTGCTGCGGGATCCGTACCTCTATCATCATTCACAGCAGGAACTGGAGCAGTTGGCCGCGAAAATCAGGGATCCGAACTTTCGCATCTTCGCCGAACAGGACGGCTTGCATTTGATGAACCGTGACGGTCATTGGGTCGGAGACGATCCCTTTGAACTGTTTCAGCAAATTCAACAGAAATCGCAAGTCGATGCTTCTCACGCTTTTTACCTCGGTTATGAAATGGCGCTGGCAGAGATGGCCCGACAACTCGGTAAGCAATACACTCAGGATGAAGGACTCGACTGGGGAGCCTTGAATCGGGAAAGCAGGCCACACAGAAGCCGACACAAACAGAGTTAGCAGAGAATCTTTAGCAGAAAACAGTTAGCGAAGAACGTAGACGGTATATGAGCGGACGGTATGTTGAATTGGATCATCACCTCACTCCCTGCGAGGTGTTGGAAGCGTCTCGGGAACTCTCCTGGCCGGTTCTGTTGGAATCAGCACGCTATCATCCCGAACGCGGTAGATATTCCTACTTTTCCGCTGACCCGGTGAAAACCTGGATTCGCGAGGAAGCGACCTACGGCGATGACCCTTTTCTCGAAATGCGGGAGACTCTTCAGGAGTTCAACTCAGCATCACTACCGCATCTTCCCCCTTTCCAGGGAGGGTTGATTGGCTTACTCGGTTATGAACTGGGACACTGTTGGGAACAGTTGTCCGAAGTTCCGCGTGATGATTTTTGCACTCCCGCTCTTGTAGCAGGTTTGTATGATTGGGTTATCTGTTGGGATCACAAATTAGATAAAGTCTGGTTGATTGTTCGCGAGGCCCCTGCGCTGCTTCCCGGACGTCCCCGACTGGAAGAACGTCTCGCGCAACTCAATTCCTGTCTTGTTGCAGACGACAATAGAAAACAGGAAATCGAATCTGCACAAGCAGAGCTTTTGCCTCCGGATAGAGCAGAAAGCAGTTTCACCCGCCAGCAGTATCTGGAGGCTGTTCGGAAAGTAATCGAGTATATTCGGGCAGGCGATATCTACCAGGCGAATCTTTCCCGCAAATTGATTTATTCATATTCAGGGACGCCTTACCAGTTATATGAGGCTGTCCGCCGCTCCAATCCCGCTCCTTTCGCAGCCTGTTTCAAACCATCCGATCAGTGGGCGATGATCAGTGCTTCTCCCGAACAATTTCTTCAAGTTGAAAACGGACGCGTGGTAACACGGCCCATTAAGGGAACACGGCCGCGTTGGAAAGCCAAGGATACCGATTTGATGCAAGCGTTGGCATTGCAAGCCGCCGAGAAAGACAGGGCGGAAAATACAATGATCGTCGATCTGATGAGAAATGACCTTTCAAAAGTCTGCAAGCTCGGCAGCGTCCGGGTTCCACGCTGGTGTGAATTGGAATCGTTTGAAAGAGTCCATCATCTTGTTTCAGAAGTGACAGGCGAACTGAGTGAGGGCAAGGATATTTGGGATCTGTTCGCCGCGACGTTCCCGGGCGGATCAATCACGGGGGCTCCGAAAATCCGAGCCATGGAGATCATTTCAGAACTGGAACAAATCGCTCGGGGCCATTATTGCGGTTCTCTTTTTGCAGCAGGATTCAATGGGACACTGCAGTCGAGCATTCTTATCCGCTCACTCATATTGAAAAACGGGCGCGTCCAGTGCCCCGTAGGAGGCGGAATTGTCGCCGATTCCATTCCCGAAAACGAGTACACGGAAACCGAACACAAAGCCGCTGGACTTCTCGTAGTCAAATAAAACTCCGTAGTCAGAAAAAACGTAGCCAGATAAAACCTGTAGCAGCCAATTAAACCCGCATGTAGCCAAACAAAACCCGTCCGGCAATTAACACATTGGTACATGAACGTACCAACGCGGCGGACGGGTTCGGGGTTTCGAATCGCTTTCGGGATGCTCTCAAATTGCTGCCGAATTGCTACCGAACAGAGTACATCTATTTCAAACCGAAAACGGTATCCATATTGGCGGAGATTTCCTTGAGTCTGTTGAGATCTCCCCCGCCAACTTCCGCGGCGGCCCAACCGGCGTAATTGATTTCCAACAGAGCCTTCCGTACGTCGGCCCAATCGAGATCGCCTTCACCAATTTTGGTGAACTTGGACTTCGCACGCGAAAATCCTTTCAGATCAAGTTTGATGATTCGTTTGCCGAGTTGTCGAATCCAATCACCCATATTGCCGTATTTCCAATGATTTCCGATATCGAATTGCATTCCAACATACGGGGAATTGAATTCATCAACGTATTTGACATACTTGTCAGCCGTTTGATTATGATCGCCGTTGTGATCGTAACAGAACTGGTTCCAGACATTTTCGATGGCGATCGAAACACCAAGCTCCGCAGCGAGCGGAACCGCTTTGGAGATGTTTTCTATCGATCGTTCCCATATTTCTTCTTCCGGGCCATCAGAACCTCGCCCGACAACCAACAGCAGGGTGTCTCCTCCCATCGCGTTGGTGTCGATCAGTCCCTGCTTGAGTGACTTCAACGCCTGAGCGCGAACTTCCGCACTTGGATCGGTGTGGCGAACACTCCAATGTCCGGAGTTGACGGTTCCATCAACCGGTAAGCCTGTTTCCGCAATCGCTTTTTTCACTTCCTCGACATTGGCACCGGGGGCATGCATTTCGATGCCATCAAAACCTGCTTCTTTGGCAGCTCTGAAT
>JALTOP010000169.1:0-948 GCA_027000105.1 Planctomycetaceae bacterium
AAAAAACAAACTTAGTCCGATTTAATATCAGTCCAATCAGTCTTAAACAAGCACAGAAAATGGTGGAACGCTTATCCAAAGGAAAGGAATTAAAAGAACATGAATCGAAAGAATTGCTTCGTCGATTGGATAGCGTACATGGAATGGAATTGAATCCTTTATTAGTAACTGTGTTTGTTGCAACAACAGAATATGCAAGAACAGATATCCCTGCGAATATAACAGAATTATTCAAGAAATTCACCGAAATGATGCTTGGGCGTTGGGATCAAAGTAAAGGCTTGTCACAACAATACCAGTCCCAGGTAAAAGATTTTCTGCTGTGTAAAGTTGCGTACATAATTCATTGTGCGCGGGAAACAACAATTAGCTTGGATGTGGTCAAAGAAATATTTTCTCAATCATTGAAAGAGCGTGATTTAGAGGCGGATATAGACATTTTGTTTGATGAGATCGTTTTTCGCTCTGGATTGGTAAGAGTAATTGACAACAATCTATCATTTAGACACTTATTATTACAGGAATATTATGCTGGACGTGGCATTTCAAATAATGAAATATCTCAAGTGCCTGTTGGAGATTACTGGTGGTCCCGTGCAATTGTATTTCATTTTGGTGAGAAACCTGATGACCACGACTCTTTAATATTACTTAGGAATAACGCAGATACTATTGAGGGCAGTGATAAATTTCAGGCTGCTGTATCTGTTGGCTTGGCAATGCAAGCCTGCTACTTAACGACAATCGATCAAAAAAAGGAGTCACTTGGGTGGATTATCAAAACGATGGCCGAGGCGTATGACTCTGTATTGGAACATTTTGAAAAAAATGGTGTGACTGATACATTACAGACAATATTCTACTACCTGTATGGGCGAGATGCTGTTGGCGCGAAAGCAATCAGCTACATGATTAATGAAAAGACAATAAGAGAGGGTGAATCAGAAC
>JALTOP010000169.1:958-6022 GCA_027000105.1 Planctomycetaceae bacterium
TCGTTGCAGTATTGCTCGATCTCGGTCCAGGTATCGCAATTGGCGACGGCTCCGCACATCGCCAGAAAAATCATCTCGGGCAACGGGTAGAGAATTTTGGCATCCTGACGGGGATCAGGAAGCTCATCGAGAAAAAGTAAAAATGACAATGGCTCGGTAAACATTACAAAAGGCTCCGGCTAAAGTTGCAAATATCCCTGCGCATAACGAGACCGTACTGGTCTCAAACACCGATCCTGCTACAATGCAACTGCCGTGCCAATTCATGCGATTGCCCTGGGCGAGATGCTGTTGGCGCGAAAGCAATCAGCTACATGATTAATGAAAAGACAATAAGAGAGGGTGAATCAGAACATTTGAAAATCTGTGACTTTGATGAAAGAGAACAGTTTTGGATTATTGCAGGCTTGATCGAATCGAGGCAAATCAATATCGCTGAAAAGGCGATTAATGATTTCAAACCTGATAATTTACGGTTATTATTGGCATTGCACCTAGGGTGTTATCATATTGAAAAACTGCAAGTCACAAAACCATCAGACAAAAAAATAGCCAAACGTCTTTGCAATAAAATACAGCCAAAGATCGAACATTTAATGAAGGATGTAATGAGTGAGATGAAAAGCCAACTTCTTGAAATTCAATCTGGAGAAGTTAAGGCTATCGAAGAAAAACCTGATATTGTCAGTAAGGGAAATCTTGAAGATAATGAAGCCGACTGATTCAACTTTTATCTCTGGTTTTTTAACACCAATTTCGTCTTACGGAACGGGGCATCCGTTTGAGTGGACCGCCTTTGGGCAGACCGCCGCAAACTGTCTCGGCGGCGGATAAAAAACAGGCCGCGATGGATGAAGGCGTTCGTAATCAGGTGGAAGGAAAGTTTGTCGAAGCGAAGCGACGGTTCAGCTTGAATCTTGTGATGACGAAACTGGCCGAGACGTCGAGTACGCAGATTTCACTCACCTTTTTGGTGATGAATCTGGAAGAAGCGCTGCGGCGTTTCCGCCTGCGATCACATATCCGCCGCTGCTTCACCGTGCCACTCCGTCAGCACCGGCAAGCGACGGTGTCAATGAGCCTGACCTGTTGACCATCTCGGCCCCGATCAACAAATTCAGGCCACTTTGAGACCGATGCTAAAACGAAACAAATTTTCGGCCCGACTCCCGCTGGCTTTATCAGCAGGGCCTACATACATGTTACGCTTCAATGTTAAAATAGAGAGCACTCAGACATCCATTTGCCGCAACTTGTTTTATGTGAACACGTTAGTTCAATATTGACTCTGAACCTGGCGCTGTCCAGCTAATAAGACGTAGAAAAAAAAGAGCAGCATTCCATTGTCGAGCAAAGGCGAAGCAAAGTTATTTAAGTCGGTCATCTTGAAAAGTACAAGGCTCCATTACCGAGTAGCCAGTCAGGTCATTTATTTTACTCTTTTTTGTATTCGTAAAGTGCGCACCAGTTTTCAAAGCCGTTGATCAGGTGAACGCATTCCTGCCATTTTTTCGATTGATCGAGCAGTTCACGGTGTACCGGGTTCGAATACAGGATAAAAGCGTTACGTGGTCGCGATTTCAAACAGTTTTCGATGTTCGCCAAAGCCGCTTTCAGGAGATCTGCGTCGAAAGGGTTGAATAGATAAATCAACAAATCTGTTTCGGGCAACGGGCAGGCTGTTGCGTCATCATTAAGGATTGAAATGGGGCCTGCCAACTTCCCGGATAATCTGTTGCTGACAACATTATCAATAGCGACCTGGGAAAGGGTGGGGCAAAGTTCGACACCGATGACACGGGCAAAGGGGAACAGACTTGCGATAATGATCGCTTTTCCCTTACCACAACCCAAGTCGACGAAGGAACGTTTTTCTGGATCAAGCCGACTCAGCACCATACACAATTCGAGGGCAGGGCTCGGGTAATACTCGACGAGTTTTGCCTTCAACTCTTGCGAGACGGAAAGTTTCGAGACTTCCACCGGGGAAAATGTCTCTGTTCCCAGCTTACGGTCAAAACATCGATCAAGAAATTGATGGTACCACTCACTTTTTCCGATCATAAAACCGAATTTACCGGCAATTGTTGAGAAAATGGAAACCGAAGTCCCCTGCCAACCATGAAGCCGCAAAGACCAGTAAACCCGCTCTCGGATTGACTTTCCAGGCATTATCCTGACTCTCCATCGATCCCTGACAACTTGACCCCGTCCATGTTGGGAGAAACTCCGCCCTGCTTGCGTTGCACCGGAAAATTATTTCTTCAATTTGGCAAGATACTTGTCAGGATCTTCCTTTACCTTGTCTATACAGTGCTCGCAGCATACCCAGATATCCTGATCCTTCACGTGGACCTTGATGGGTGGCCCCATTGTGCCGAGCATGTCACCGCTGACCGGGCAGATGTGCTGTTTTTCCGCAGCAGCGGCATCTTCAGGAGAGAGCTTGGCGAGGTTTTCTTTCATCTTTTCCATGTCACTTTTGCCGTCATCATTTCCGTGATCATGGTCGCCGTGATTATGGTCAGCATGATCACCCTCTTCCGCTCCTTGCGTCTGAGCAGGAGGTTCGGTCGGCGAGTTGCACCCGAGTACACTAAACAGGGTAGCACTTAAAAACAGGGAAAATGCGAGGGTCATTGTTTTCATGGGATTCTCTTTTTGGTTTGTTGTTGGTCGAAAATGATTTCACCTCATCTGAGGCTTTAGATGCACGATACTGAAGTTCCTTCATCAAATTTCAAAAAAATCAGATCAACCTTCTCAACTTGTACTTTTGTTTGATGAGTTGCATTTTGGGGCTATCTTGGGATGATTCATCCAACACGGTTGGTTTGTTCCTGCCGCCGTGGTCAGCGACCTGTATTTGTATCATTTGTGACTCATACGAAAACTATTACCGTAGGTGGCACGATTTCTTTTTTTCTTGTACCCCGTGAAGAAACAGCGAAGTAATGGCATCTAACCAGGCGAGCGAACAGGTTAGGGAGGCTGTCTCGACAGAAGTTGAGGCCGGTCTGTTGGCTCGTTGTCTGCAGGGAGACAGGCAGGCTCAACAGCGGTTATACGAGATGACAATGCACCTTGTTTACCGTCTGATGGTTCGTCTGGTCGGCCTGCAGGACGCTGCTGATTTGACCCAGCAGGTCTATTTGAAGCTGTTCTCCAAGCTGGATCAATTCTCGGGCAAGTCCAGGTTTGAGACCTGGCTTTACCGCCTGGCAACGAACGAGGCACTTCAGTTTCTGCGGAAAAACAAAAACAGGAAAACGAAAACACTGATGGGCGATCCCGTGAATCAAGATCAACCGGAATCCGAGCGTGACGAACAGCGCGAATTGCTTGAAGTTGCCATGGAGCGGATCGACCCGGAACTGCGATCCATTTTTATGCTGCGGGAAGTGGAAAAAAAGTCCTACCGGGAAATTGCAGAAATAGTGGGAATCCCCGAAGGTACCGTTGGTTCCCGCTTGACTCGCGCTCGTCGAGAACTTCAAACTCATCTTGTTGAACTGGGTTGGGAGGGGTTGCAATGAATTGCTCACAAATCCAGGAGTTGCTTTCAGACTACTACGATCGCGAATTGAAAGAAGACGTTCGCCAGCATGTTGAGGCTCATCTGAAAGCGTGTGATCGCTGTGCCGAATCACTCGCTGCGTTTGAGAGTCTCTCGTTATTGGCCGGCAAATTATCGACACCCTCGCCACCTGCTGGAATGTGGTGCGAGCTGGAAGCCCGCTTGCAGAAGGAATCGCAAGGAACCGGTTCTGTTGTTTTATTAGAAGAAAAGTCACGCCTGCCTTTTCGTTGGTACGGAAGGTATTCGCGAGTAATCACGGCTGCGGTTTTGTTGCTGGCGGTTGGCATCGGTTATTTGAACTTTACGGGAAAAGAGCATGGGGCACATCATCATGCCGATGGTGTGTTCAATCAGTATTTGACCGCTTTCGAAAAGAACCCCGATTCCGCCCAGCAGATTTTATTAAAACATTATCAATACGATCCGGTTCAACCACAACAGGCAGCCAGGCTGCTGGGGTATCAGCCAGCCATCGCCCAGAGTGTGCCCGCCGGTTACGAAGTGCAATCCAGTTATGTCATGAAAATGCCTTGCTGTACCTGTTTGCAAACCGTGTGCAAACGGAAAGATGGGAGCTGCATCGTCATTTTTGAACATGACGACGAAACGCCGGAATGGTTTGAAGGGCAGCCGAAAATCAAGGCGACGTGTAATGGCGAAAAGTGTTGTTTGATCAATCTCGATCAGGATATCGCAGCCAGTTGGCAGCACGGGAAACGACACATCACCGTGATCGGAATTCGTGATGTCAACGAAGTGAATAGCTTGGTTGCCTGGTCGGAGCGAGATAGTGACAAATCGTAATCAGCCTTGTCGTGCATCAACCTCAGCGGAAAAAACGCGGGAATAAACGGATGTCTGAGCAAACAAAAACTGGCAAAAATCGTTTGAGTCTGCGGATCGCACAGGCAATCATCATGCTGGTGGTTGGCTTTGTAATCGCCTGGAATGTGAAGGGGACGAACAGCAGTTCCGCCGGTAAATCCGATTCCCCGAAGGAACAGGTCGCCCAAGGGAAACAGATCTGGACCTGTTCGATGCATCCGCAAATTCGTCGTGATAAACCGGGTGACCGCCCGATCTGCGGGATGGACCTGGTGCCCGTCAAGCAATCCGAAGGGGGACCGCGCACGATCACGATCAGCCCCGATGCCCGCAAGTTGATGCGTATTCAGACAACGCCTGTTGAGCGTCGATACGTGACGGCGGAAGTTCGCATGGTCGGCAAAATCGAATATGATGAAACTCGATTGGCGCACATCACCGCCTGGGTTTCCGGTCGGCTCGATCGGCTTTACGTCGATTATGAAGGCGTCAGTGTCAGCAAGGGGGACCATCTTGTTTATATTTACAGTGAAGAATTGTACTCGGCTCAGATTGAATTGCTTCAGGCGATCAAAAACAGATCAAAAGTTCCCGAAGGCACGACCAAATCAACACTCATTCAACCGTTGGATCTTGTCGCTTCGGCAAGAGAAAAGTTG
>JALTOP010000170.1 GCA_027000105.1 Planctomycetaceae bacterium
CAACATGAGAACGCAAAAACAATTGCCAAGCTGGACGCCAGACCAGGAACAACAAACCGCTTTGAATGCCCTTCCCCAAAAGTTCACCTCAATCACGATGATGAATCCACGCGATTCGTATCAAACGATAATGAATCTGGTCACGCCATTCCTGCCCGCCATCCAAGCTGGTGTTCTGCAAAGTGGACTGGTTGACGAAGATGATGACCTTCCGTTTTATATAGAAGATATCCCCCCCGCTGAATTGATTACCAATCCGATGTTCCCGAATGTGACCGTCACCACTCGGGATGAACACGGGACAACCTATACCACACGGACTTCGACTTTCGGTATCCCGATGCTTGGCGGCAACGGCAATCTTTCCGCCGTCGCTGGTACCAGTGTTGCGTTTGCGTTGCTGCTTCCCGCAGTGCAACAGGCCCGCGAAGCCGCCAGGAGATCGGCTTCCAGAAACAACCTGAAGCAGATTCTTCTGGCAATGCACAACTATCACGATACCTTCGGCTATTTTCCGCGGGGAACCGTCGATGCGGAAAAGCTGAAGCCGGAACAGCGTCTCAGTTGGTACTATTCCATTTTACCTTTTATTGAGCAGGCTACCCTCTATGATCGATTGAGCAAACTGGAAAAAGAAAAATGGAACAGCGATAAAAGTAAACCGCTCACCAGCATAAAAATCCCAACCTACCTGAACCCGGGAATCCCGTCGAAGGCAAAAGGGGCAGAAACTCATTATGCAGGCATGGCTGGAGTCGGGAAAGATGCTCCGCTTTTGAAAACAGATCACCCCCGGGCAGGCGTCTTCGGTTATAACCGGGTGACCCGTCTCAGGGATATCACGGATGGCACTTCGAATACGATCGCGGTAACGGAAGTCAACAAAAAACTGGGCCCTTGGGCACAAGGGGGCGGCAGTACGATTCGTTCGCTGACCAAAAAACCGTATATCAATGGCCCGGACGGAATTGGTGGCCCTTGGGGTGGCGGAGGGGGCGTTCAAGCGGCCTTTGCCGATGGCTCTGTGCGCTTCATTTCCGAGGATATCGATCCCTCTGTTATGAAAGCACTCGTAACCATACGTGGGGGTGAGACGATCGGCGAATTCTGATTGATCCTCTTCTCCGAATTCGAGCAATTTCCGAACCGACCGGGGAATTCGCCTGTTTTCCCGGTTGGTCTGTTTTTTCGATTTCGAGTTTCTTCCGACAGTTTTGCCAGAACCGGTTCCGTTTTTTACGACCCGACTGCGAAATACTGCCCAGACTCCAACGTGCTGCAAACCGGAATCGAGCCGATTGCTTTTCATTGACATCTCGTGACATGCTTCGTCGGTATGTCGGGTCATGAGTGATGTGATCGGCAAGAATCAGCGATGTTCACGGATCGTATTCAGGGTTGTTTGCATATCTTCCGGAAGCGGGGAGACGAATTCCATCCGTTTCCCGGTAACGGGGTGGTCGAGGCAGAGCCTGTGGGCATGCAAAGCCTGACGTGCGATCAGCAGGCGATCCTCCCGAAAATGTTCCTTGCTTTCAACAACGTCACTCAGCATCAATTTCGCCCGTCCGCCGTAAAGACGATCTGCAACGATCGGATGTCTGATATGCTGCAGATGCACGCGAAGCTGATGGGTCCGCCCGGTTTTGGGAAGCAGTTTCAGATAGGTGAAGCCGCGAAACCGCTCCAGCACCTCGTAATAGGTACTCGCATGGCGAGCTTCAGGTTCCTCGCTGCACACAACCATCCGTTCCCGATTTTTGGCATGAGCGCGAATATGGGTTTCGATATAGTCGCTATCAAAATTGACCTCTCCCCACACAATAGCCCGATACTCTTTTTCAACGGTACGGTTTTCAAACTGTCCGCTTAAATGATCGTGAATGCGGTCGCTCCGGGCGATCACAATGACACCGGTTGTATCGCGATCCAAACGATGCACAATGCCCGGTCGATGCTCGCCACCTGTTTTGCTCAATGTCGTGAAATGATGAACCAGAGCGTTGGCCAATGTTCCAGAGTAATTTGCCTTACCGGGATGAACGATCAAATTGGCCGGCTTATCGACAACGACCAGGTGTTCATCTTCGTAGATGAAATTCAAATCAATGGCCGTCGGAACGATTTCAGTCTTCTGCTGCTCAGGAAAACGCCCGGCAATCTGGTCGCCTGCCCGCAATCGGTGTGAAGGCTTGACCGCCTCGGCGTTGATCCTGACCAGCCCCGCAAAAATCGCCTTTTGCCATTGCGAACGGGAATAGTCGGCATAATGGGCAACAAGCCAGTGATCCAGACGCCAATCGTGATGCTCTTCAGAGGCAGTTCCCTGGAACGAATCTTCCTGTGATGAACCCTCGGATTGGTGCGGGATATTCTTCATCGTTTTTCGGCTGCAAAGACAGAACCATTAAACAGATCAAAAACTGCAGCCAGCATTGTTGGAGCAGGTGCCAGTACCGATTCGCTCACTTGCTTTCAGAGTTTGGCTTGACCGTTTTTTCCTTGGGCGTTTCTGTTTTCGGTGCTGCCGGTTTTCCCTGTTCCTTCTTCACGGGAGCAGGTTTGCCCTGTTCTTTCGCAGCAGAAGGTTCAGCCGGTTTCGTAGCGGCGGATTTTTCAGTTTTCGTTTTGTTGGCTTCTCCCTTTTTCCCGGGTTCTGGTTTCTTTTCCCCAGCTTTGCCTTTTTTGCCAGATGGAGGAAGAGTGGGGGCAGTCGGGATACTCAACTTCGGCCCCGGCTTGGCAGCATCTTTTGATGCTTTCCCTTCGGCCTGTTTGGCGGGCATCTCCTGTTTGGACGGTTGATCGCCAGACGGATTATTCGGCAATCCCGGCGGCAGGTTGAGCCCTGAAGATTGTCCCTGCAAATCTTTGGGAAGTTCAAGATCCTTCGGCTCCGGCTTTTGTTCCGCAAACCAGGCGTAGAACTCCTGGGTCGATCTGTTCTCTAATTCTTCGATCCGCTCCTTCACAACCACCTGGTAGGGAGTGTTAGGGAAACTGGAGAGCAACTTCCGATACGTCTCGATAGCGGGTTTCAAATCGGAACCGGAGAGAGATTCCAGCACCGTCGCCAGGCCATACAGGGCGCGCTCACGAATTTCATCCGATGTTTCTGAATCGTTGAGTAATTCATTGAAAGCGTTTCGGGCTTCTTCCAGATCGGCCTTGCCTGCTTCGCGGTCTGTGAACATCAGCGTCAAACCCGATTGCATATACTGCTCGCCCATTCGCAATTTTGCCCACTGGCCGACAGGAGTTTCCTTGTAGGAATCTGCGACACTGGCCAGATCTTCCGCATTTCGGGAACCGTACAGGGCCGCCCATCCTTCCGCATTGGCTGAACCGCTGTTGTTTCTGTAGAAAACAAAAGCCGCGATCAGAAGCAGGACAGCCGAGGCCCAAAGCAGAATCCGGTTTCCGTGAAGCTCCATCACCTCGGCGAAACGGGCGCGCATTTTGTTGATGAAAACTTCCAGATCGTTTTCAGCCAGTTCGTGTCGATGTTCACTTTTCATAATTTCAACGGTTTGCAATATCAAATAACGGATACAAAATGGCATCCCCGGACAACATTCACTTTCCAGCTTTTACCCTCACCGGAGAACAGAATCCGTGAGTATAAGCCCTATTGGCGAGAAGGGTCAAGCAGAGTGTGAAAAACGGCGGAGGACGGAGGCAAACCGCAAGTACGTTGCCGTTGATGATTCCACCTACGAACAAAAATCAGGGCGACCGCTATTTTCCGGGTTTCCTTTCCTGGACGTCGTTTCTTTCCTGGCCGTACTTCATGTAGAAAGGGTCAATGTAGTTGTTGTTGAAATTCAGGGAGACAAGATAGACCGATTCATCGAGCTTTTTTCTTTCAGCCAACGCCTCTTCCGGTCGATTGACTTGGGTCAGAGCCAGATAGTTGAGATAGCGGAACGCGAGAGCCTTGGGAAGTTTCTCCAGTTGTTTTTCGATAATGGGCAGAGCCTGTTCGGTTCGCCCGGTTCGTATCAGAATTTTGGCCAGTTGATATTGGGCGGGAATGAATTTGAAGTTTTTTCGAAACTCCTTTTCCGCTTCAGGGACATTTTCCTCCCGCAAGTAATTTCTTCCGATGGCGTATCTCGCATAGAAAATGAGCTTTTGGCGCTCCGGTTGACTCTTTTCTCCGTTCAGGTACCTCCGGTACTGTTGGGTGCTTTCTTCCAGTCGTCCCATTTTGTCGAGACAGAACGCCAGACCGAAGCGGGCTTCCAGGTTTTCCGGGTTCAGCTTCAATGCCTGTCGATAGTTCGGTTCCGCATGGGCATAATAGCCCTGGCCGAGTAATGCTTCTGCCAGATGTTGCCAGTCTGTGTCATCGCCATTCCGGGCCTTTTCCGAGAGTTCCTCGAATGTTCTTCGCAGGAAAGGATCATCCAGATAGAATTCAGGAGTGATGGGGGTGACGCGAAGCAGTTTGTTGGTTACGAAGTAGCCACACACCACCAATTCAAAAACCAGAAGCATCAGCGTGAGCCTCAGGATGTAAATCATCGCTTCTCCTTCAGCCCGTTCTTCCAAATGGAAACGCGACCGAGTCGTTGAAAAGGTTTCAGGATATTCATTGTGCCGGTGACGATGTCCGGAATTCCGTCCCCGTCAACATCTCCCACCGCAGTAGTTACCATGTGAATCGGTTCACTGGCAATTTGCCAGGTTGTAAAGTTCTGCTGCCCGTCATTTTCGAGCCAGACGACGCTGGCGGTACCCGGTCTGTTCCAGTCATTGGTCATGCTGACCAGAACCAGGTCGAGGTCTCCATCGGCATCGAGATCACCCACATCCGCGGCGTAGGTGCCTCCCAAATCGGAGATTTTCGCTTTTTCGAAATTCCATCCCCCTCTGTTCTCGAACCAGTAACAGCCATGATAAGGCTGCGGGTAGGCGTCTCTATCTTCAAGATTATCACCGGCCGGAAGAATCAGATCGACATCTCCATCCTGATCCAGGTCGGCTTTCACCAGGCCGGCACTTCCCAAATCGAGATTGTAGGTCATCCATAATTTGTGATTTTTGAAATGGCCGTTCCCCAGATTTTCGAATCCCCAAAGTTCCTCCTCATCCTGAGAGACAATCGCGGCGATATCGAGATCGCCATCGGAATCGTAATCGGCAACCGGCACATGAATCGTGCCCGGGGCGACAAGCAGTTCATGTGCATCAAATTTGAACCGTCCCTGATTTTCCAGCCAGAGCACTTTTCCGCGATTGTAACCGAACACCGCCACAGCCAAATCGAGATCGCCATCGGCATCGAAATCGCCCGGTTGGACATCGGCAACGCGTCTGACGTCATCCAGTATGATATGGCGCACAAACTCCTTGCCCCGATTTTCGAACAATTCCACCCGCCCAATGATTCCGTCATCCGGCATGATGTTGCCAAGAATCGAAACAATGATGTCCCGGTCTCCATCTCCATCGATATCGACCGATGTACTGTGTGCCGGCACCGCCACATCTGTGATAAGAATCTGTTCTTTCCACGTCCCGTCAGGAGAAAAGGAGAATCGTGAGATCGAATTTTCCGAGGCATCGCAGGCGATAATTTCGTTGGCTCCGTCTCCATCAAAATCAAGAACTTGCACATTCGTGATCAGGGGATATCCCCCGAATTCCAATCCCTTTTGAAGACGAACAAATTCGAGAGGCGAAGCGGGATACGATTTCCCGCCCGAATAGACTTCTGCTGCCGGGTGGAGAGGCGGGAGCACTGGAAGCAAAAACCACGTAAGAAGTGGGAGCACAGCCAAAGAAGCAACCAGGAAGGAAACCCGCAAAGCAGCTGGCATATCTATTCCATATTCAACATGAAGGAAATAAAGGATCGAAAAACAGGCTCATGGCCCACCGGCAAACGGGAGTGGGAATAGCCAACCATAACCAATAAGAGCCATTCCGAACTCTGCAAGGGAACCGGAACCGGACGGCTCAAGCATTGCCGCGACTTGACC
>JALTOP010000171.1 GCA_027000105.1 Planctomycetaceae bacterium
CCCTGACCCCCCTTGTGACCCCCCTGAACTTTTTTGGGAAGGGGGATCACAAACAGGTATTTTTTCGCGTGCTGAGCCGCGATACCGGTAACGTGAATTTTTTGCCGGCACAACTTCCGAAATCGTCTTTTCTTGCGGTGTGATCAATTCCGCTGAATAGATCGCCTGGAAATCGATCACGTAAACATGGGATCGCCAGTTCTCGGAATCGACCGATATGTATCGGGAACTCTGCTTGATCGCCCGCAGCCGCCGCTTGATCGTCGCTTCACCGACTCCCAAGGCGACAGCCAGTTCGCGTTTTGTCGGTTCCAGGGCAACACGTCCATCAGGCCCTTCCGCGTATCCTTCCCCCGTCTTCTTTTGCTGGCAATAGACACGAACCAAAGCGATCAGAAGATCCTGTTCTGCCTGGCTGATGTTTGCCAGGCGGGAGATTGTCGACTCCATTGATGACAATTCCCATGCAAACTCTTTTTGCATCGTTTTATCCATTCGTAAGCAAATCAACTTCCATTTGTTTTTTCAGCATGACAACTTCTTCGCGATCAATCTCAATTTCAGGGGCCGCCGTAATTCCCAGGCGAACTTTATCCGGACTGATCCGTATCGGCATGATTTCGATTTTTTGGCCATCAGGCAGCGTGCAAATTACCCGCTCACCAACTTCCCTTGATAACACAAGCATTCTGAATTCCTTTCCGAAATAAGTGACAAACGAAATCACAGCGATTTCGATAGGCCGTTCAGGAGTCGAACCTGATCGCGTGTTCCAGGACTCGGCAGCCCCCGGCTTGACCCGCACGCAGTGCTTTCACTTCACACCCGGCTACCCGCCGGCAACGGCCTGCATTCATCTGCAAGATTGGCGGGGGCCGGATTCGAACCGACGACCTTCAGGTTATGAGCCTGACGCGCTGACCTACTGCGCCACCCCGCACGAAACTTCCCTGTCACACCCAGGGCGATCCAAAGTAGACCGGGCATCCATCAGACCCGGCAATCAAGGCACCCTGCAGGAAATCCATTTCGCGTTCCATTTCTTTTCTGAGATCAGCAGGCTTGGGAGTCAGCCTGAATGTTCCGGACTTGGCGCAAATTTCAACGATGCAGGATATTTTGTGGCGTTGCGTCAATTCGCGGTCGTCAAAAATTCGAACATCCAGGACAACTTCTTCCGGAATATCACCGACTTTTGACATCACTTCATCTTGAATGTCGAAGCCCATCGACTCGCGACCGAGATTGATTTCGCGACTCCCTTTCGTTTGGGAAGAGAAATCAACTGCTTTGCAAACATTGATCAATTGCACCATTTCCGGCGTGGTACAGTCGGCAAGACGAACCCTCAGCAAGCTGATGAACTCTTTCTGATCAAGATTCCAATCTTTCAGGCCCTGAACGGTTTCATATTCGTCCGTCATTTTTAGCTTGATGCAGGCATACTCTTTTCTTTGCGATTCCGGGCCATCATCCAAAATGACGTAAACACAGCTTTCGTTGTAGTAAATCGACGGTTCGCATCTGATCAACAGAATTCAAAACAATATTGCGAGGAGCGGGCGAAGCTTGAACAACTTCAACAGTACCTTCAGCAGTAACAATCCCGTAGGTTCCCTTTGGCTCTGCAGGCAAATCAATGATTTCCACTTTCCCTTTCGCCCCTGAGGCTTCCACTGCCGTTTTCTGAATCTGTTGCAGTGTCTCAATGCTTAAACCATCCATCGTTCCATTCTCCGTTTCGTCAAAAAATAGACAGGTAAAGTTACTGGCGCAAAAACAGCTACTTTTCATCCTCGTTAAAAAGTGATTGCTGGTTGATGTCCTCCGGAAAGTCCTGGTTGAAGATGAACCCGCTGTTGTGCGGACGCATCTGGATGGGCCGGGAGCGATATACCGGTAGCTTCGATTTGCATTCCACTTCGCAATCGACGCGATCACAGTCCGAAGCATCATCGGGGTTGGGGATCGGCTGAAAGCAGAACTCAAGCGTCACCTTCCGTTTGGTTTTGTCGCTGGGCCGGTTGATGCAGTCCTGGGCAACCATTGCCATGTGCCGCTTGAGCAGCATCGCAATTCTTCCATCGTAGAGTGATTCGAGCGACTTAAACGTAAGGTTCATTTCCTGAATGGCCATCGCGATCCCCGTTTTCTTCAAGTGGAAAGCAAAAAGGAAGCAGCCGCTGGTCAAATCCCCACTCACCAGCGGCTGCTACACATTCCAACGGCAACACACCGTCGGCATCACATCGTTCAATTGTCGAAATGTCCGGCCCCTGAACTCGGCAGGAGCCGGCACTCGCACAACGCCCAACAGGCCCGCGAACACACCACCTTACGCACGCACCGATGCACCGAGTTGCATCAAACAGCCGTTCGCGATCCCCGTTTTCTTCGCGGACTGACGGGGACTGGCATGACCTGCCCGGCCAGACAAGCTGGCAGAGGGCTTTCAGGTATAAGCTTAATCGATTTCGTTGAAGCAATCGGGAACCGGCGTCCGATCGATGGCGTCCCGGATTCGCTGCGTAGGGAGATCGTAATTTTGAGCCGAAACGCCTGGCATGTAATGCCCCGCGATCCAGTTCCCCAGCCCCGCTTCGATGCCATTGTTTCGCGTTACCATCGTTTCCCGGAAGTGCTTGATGTAAATTCCCGACAGGTTGGCTGTTCCCTGAATGTCCCGACGCCAGGTGGTGTAATACCCGTTTTTCCACGTCTGGGAAGCACGTAAGTAACAGCCCTTTGTCTTGAACCCCGGAAAAACCAGACTGGAATTCCGTTTGATTGATTTCAGGTGGGAAATAACCAGGTCTGTCAGCGGAAGCCCCTGCAATTTCCCTGTTTTCTGGGCAGAGAACTTGAGAAGTCGATCGTTCCAATGGATGTTTTCCCAGGACAATTTCCCGATCACATCCATTGTTCTGGCACCATAAAACCACCACAACACGATCGCCGTTCGCCACAATTTCGGAGCGGGAACTTCGCCGCCTACGGGGTAGGTCACTTTGGAGCAGGCCTTGTATAGTCGAGTCACTTCGTCGATCGAAAGCGTTTCGCGTTGCATTTTGGGCGGTTGTTTGACCAGCTTTGATTTCGATCTCCGCGATATCGTGGGAGCTTTTCGAATGACTTCTTCCTCTTCCGCCCAGTTGAACATCGCTCGCACTTCCCGCCAGCATTTGTTGATTGTCGCGGGCGATAACCCTTTTTTGATCAACCCGTCGCGGTAAGCGATCACATGTTCCCGGCTGACCTGGTCGATAGTTGGATCGTCTGTCAACGCCTCCCAGTGATTCAGAGCAACCCGATCCTGCATCAGTGAACTGGCGGATTGTTCCTCTCTGATTTCCGGAAGAATGAATTTCTCGTAGTATCCCCGCAATCGTAACGCCTGCTCGGATGGTTCTACCGATCCTGTTTCGACAGGATCGAAAAGCCGTAACGCAATCATTGTGCCTTCTCTCCAGAGTGATGAGGGGGCGACCAATCTGCCATGCCTGGCACATCAATAAATCCCTGTTGCCCTCCGTGTGGGCGACCCTCGGGTTTACTCCTGATACTTTGCGAAAACCATAAGACGGATTTTCCGTCAGTGATTTCCCTGTAAGAGATTTTGGCGATTTCCTCATGCCGATGAACCGTTCCGTGTAACTTGTTCGGAATTTGCGGTTGATGCAGCACACAACGTGAAGGTGTTACCCTTCAGGGATTACCCTGATGGCACCTTCTGTCAGAAGCGGGAGCAAGCCTGCTGCGCTCGGGGTTCTCCCTCGCGCAGCAAGGCCCGGAAGTTCGTTTCGCCGGGGGGCGGGTTGATTTTCCGATCTAAAGCTCCCGTGCCAATAAACGCCAGCCGTTGAAAGCATCCCGGACGAGAAGCAAAAACGGGACTGGCCGTGCTGCAAACCAAATTTACCTGGGTGAAGCAAACGGCCCGGCTGACTGACACGATGATTCGTGATGAGCGGTATCGAGCATTTTGCTTCTTGTCGTTCGCCCCTTTCAAAGGGCGGCTCACAGTGTGAACGGGAACAATTTGAGCATCTCGGCGTGAATTGTCAAGCGGAGCGGGAAAGAAAAAAACATTTTCTCAAAGATTCGTTTTCTTTTCCTTTTGTTCTTGCCTATCGTCTGCCGATAGCTACAATAAAGACACAACAAACAAGAAAAGGAAACAAAAATGGCTTGGCTCGATTTCTTCTGGACACCCGAAACTATTGCTCACATTGCAGAGCATGGAGTGACCCCGGAAGAAGTCGAATATGTTATTCAGAATCCTGAATCAACCGGCTTCAGCCGAACATCAGGAGCGTATCTGGCAGAAGGCGAGGCAGAAAACGGCAAGTACATCATCGTCATTTACGACATGATCGATGAGATCACAGCCATCCCGATAACCGCTTACGAACCAAGTTAAAAACGGAGAAAACAATCATGCCAAAAAAAGGAACAGGCAAAAGAATCAGTTCTCACCCCAAAGCAACTAAAGAGTTCCTTGCGAATATCAAAGAAGTTGCCAAGAAGGAAGATGCGTATTGGCTTTCCCCTGAAGGGAAAAAAGAGATGCGCAAAATGAAGAAAGCTCACGAGGCAAGAAAAAAGGAAGTCAAAAGAATCACGGTCAGATTACCAATCGCGATCAGCAACGCACTGGATGAGTACAGCCAGGCTCACGAACTCGACACAGCCACTGTAATTCGGTTGGCACTAAGCAACCAGTTCAAAAAGAAGCCGCCCAAAAAACTCCCCGAGACGGTTATGGCGATGCCGGGCAACCCCAACATCGCGGAACTGGCCAGCAAAGGGGGCAAAGCCAGGGCAAAGAAGTTGCAGAAAAAGAAATAAGGGGCATGTGGATAAATTTTCATCGTGATTTGTAAATTATTCCCCGTTTGGCAGGATAGAAGATCCATTCAATTTCCGATAATTGCTGAAAAGAAGCACATGAGATAGGAGTCGCCGCTCGATTCTCGGCAGTGTACACCTTTATCCAATGTTCCCCATTACATAGGATAGTGGCGCGGGCAATGAGTATTATTTATAGGTTCGCCAGCCGAAAAAGATTTAACCAATCCGACGGGATAAATGAGGCTTGGATTGTACGCACGGAGTCTATGGGTAAAGGCCGAAAGAGCAATCATTATCTGATTGCGAACGAGTGGATTGCTGGAAACCTTGCCCAACTCTTGAGATTACCGGTTCCTCCTTTTGCAATAACACAGGGAGCCAATGCAAAAACGCGAATGTTTGTTTCTCTGCTGTTTGACATTGCTGGAGGTCCGGCAGATTCAGATGGGGGAACTCTCTGGGCATCCCAGCCCAAACTCTGCACAGGGATAATTGTGTTTGATATTCTAGTTGCAAATTATGATCGGCATGCGAGAAACATCAAAGTTGATGATCCAGTTAGACCAAGAAGTTTTTTTTTGTTTGATCACGATCAGACGATATGTGGTGGGGGCACGGGAAAAGCGGATTTGAAAGGACGCTTCCAGAAACTCAAAAACGATCCCTATTTGGGCCATCACATCTTGAAGGATTCAATTGATACGGAGAAGCATTTTCCTGAGTGGATCAAAAGAATTTTGGAAATACCAGACTGGTACATAGAGGAGTTGTGCCAGGACTCTCGACAACTGGGCTTAACGAAAACCGAAGCCGAACTAACCTGCAAATTTTTGATTCATCGCAGAGATAACATTTCTGCAATTATCTACAGCCAAAAACATCTGTTTCCCAAAATAAACGATTGGGGGCTATTCATATGAAAGCACAGTACCTATTAGCAAAATACATCCCTGACCTTGCACGAATGGAGCCTGTAAACATTGGTGTGGTGACGTGGTATCGTGGCCATGTTCGCTTAAAATTTCGTGAAGCGGATTCATTGAAATGCTTGGAAGATAAAGAATTGTATGACCGATGGGTTAGGTTTTGGAACAGAACGGCACAACAAGATGAAATCGTTCCATACAGAAGCGAACCCGTGAAACGTAAAAGCACCAACTTCCTGCAAGCATTCTGTAGTACGCAAGACGGGCAGTTTTTGTTGATAGATGGTGGGTTTGTCATGGAAAAAACAACAGTAAAAGAGTTGGATTCAGTGACAAATTATTTATTCGAAGAATTGGTCGCTGATCCGTCAACTGTAGAAAGTAAGAAAAAATATGGATTATCAGAAAAATGCAAAGAAATCTTTGATTCACCGCAAATTTCCGGTCGTGTCCAGAGTAGGTTTGGAGTGAAATGCGACATTCACGGTACGGAGCAAAAAATTCCCTTTGATTGGGGGCATGGAAATGGAAAGCCAGATTCTCTTTTTGAAAAAGTGAACCTTAATAACTCCGGAAGTGTATTTGATGCAGCTTTCAAATTTCAGTGCGTGATTGATCCAGCGATTGTCTCCAGGGAAAAGTGTGTGGCGTTAGTCGATTCTTCTGTAAGCGGGAATGATCAGTCAGATAATTATGTTCGGCTTATCGAAAGCTACTGCCCGATCATTGATGTCTCAAATAAGCATGAGGCAAGGGATCAGATTCTTCAGATCCTGGATTCCTGTTTATGACCAAAATCCTGACCCGGATCACTGGATTACTTATCCCATGCTCCGGGAGTAGTGTACATGACGAAAACCACAGGCAAGATTTCCTGCAATTTCATACAGTTGTGTTGATTTCTCTTCTGAAAGTTGGTTTAGTGGTTCGGTCTCAATATCAAAACCACTATTTCTGGAACTCAACATGAAAACATTTGCTGCAGAATGCCCCCATTGTGGTTGTACTTTTCAGGCTCAAGAATCTTATCTCGGCAAGAAAGGACGTTGCTCGAAATGCGGTGAATCTTTTGTCGTGCAGCGCCCGGTTACAAAACCTGAGATCAATGAGAATTCAAGTTTTTCGCCCCCCGAACAAACCCCGGTTTCAACTACCCCGCCAGAAGAGGTGAAATACATTGATCACGAACAACCCTCGAATATCGAGGGGAGAAAAAAACTGAATTTCTCTATCAGTCGCAATTTCTCAACACTTAATATTTTGTCACTCGTTTATGGAGTTATGGGAGCTTTAGTATTGATACTTGGAGTCTGCATTGGACTCTACCTCTTTGCCATGAGCCTCGCAACGGAAGCCCCTTCACCTGCAGGACTTATGATGATTCCACTATCAGTTCTTATTGGTACCACCCTGCTTGTTACGCGAGAGCTAATAAATGTCGTGCTAGCCGTGGAAGAAAACACGCGAATCACAGCCGAGGCAGTCAACGAACTACGCAAATAAAAAAGCCCGGAGTGGTTCAAAGGTCAATGAACGAGGGGACAAGAAGCAATCGACCGAAGTCGGTGTTTTTACCCTGTCATCAACTCCCACACCCTTACGATGCAGGCCACCTCCGGGTGATGAATGCGTTAACATCCATCAATTTCCACTGTCCCCAAAAAGCCCGGAGTGGTTGAAAGGTCAATGAACGAGGGGACAAGAAGCAATCGACCGAAGTCGGTGTTTTTACCCTTTTCATCGACTCCCACACCCTTACGATGCAGGCCACCTCCGGGTGATGAATGCACTGAACATCCACCAAATGGACCGGGGGGGACTCGAACCCCCGACACCTGGATTTTCAGTCCAGTGCTCTACCATCTGAGCTACCAGTCCGGTTTCTCTGTTTGAGAGCACAGGATGAAGCTGCCTCGCAAACAGAAGGAGAGTTATAGAAAAAGCAGAGAGTGCTTGCAATCGTTTCAAGCCACATTTTTGCATAACGACTCAGGTTCAAAGACGCCATAGATACGACGTATCCAGTTGTCAAAACCGCTTCGATCGGTAAAGACCGATTTTTCCCACATTCCAAGCCCTCTCCCCATGGGGAAGCAGAAAGGACCGTTTTAGCCGATCTGTCTCCACCTACTGCCAATAATCTCCTGTATTTCAGGGAAATCACACTTCGATATCCCGGATAAGGGGTATAAAATTCCCTCCTCTGTTGTTTGTAATTCGTTCGCCCCCGCTTCCATATTTCCGGTACTTTAGCGTAAATCTGGCTGATATCACGCAAGAAAAAGGTTACAATGTCTCTTGGGAGTCATTTTGTCGGCATGGGGGACACGGGTAACATGCCAACATGGCTGTTTTGTTCGGATGGCCGCACACAGGCTGAATATTTTCTGGAATTTGCGAGCTGTTCGCAAACTTTTACCGTTAGTAGAACAATGGAAGTTTCTGATGAATCACTTTTATAACCGCAGTAACCGTTTGCACCCCAGTGGCGCTGTTTCACATGACCCGCTATTAGCCCGAAAAGTTCGGAAGGTTCCCTTGGGTGTGGCAGTTGTCGTTTTATTGACTGTTGCGCTCACGTTTATTACGAAGGGACTGGCTTGTCCGTTTTGCTCGGCTCCCCAGCTGACTCTGGCCGAACAGATCGCCCAAACAGATGCGGCTATCATCGGGGAGTGGGTTTCTGGTGTGAAGCCCGATTTTGACGCGGGAACAGCCGGCTCGACGGTGTATCGCATCAACAAGTTGATCAATTCCCCCAAGAATCCCAAGTTGGAAGTTGGTCAGGAAATTACTGTCGAGGGGTATTATCCGGGCGGGAAAGGAAAGTTTGTTCTCATTCTTGGAACGCTCGACGGTGAATTGAGTTGGATGAGCCCGCTTGATATTTCCGACCAGGGTTTTGAGTACGTCAAGAATGCTCCTTCGCCGGAAGAGGCCCCTGCGAAAAGACTTGCCTATTATGTGAACTATCTTGAATCGAACGATCCACTGATTGCCGATGATGCCTATGCGGAGTTCGCCAATGCTCCCTATAAGACAATCGCCTCGGTGAAGAAAAAGTTTCCCCGGGAGAAACTGCGAAAGTGGGTATTCAGTAAAGAAACCCCGGTAACCAGAATTGGACTCTACGGTTTGATGCTTGGATTGTGTGGCAATGAGCAAGACAAGAAATTGATGGAAGCAAAGGTTACGGAGAATGATGAGGAATTCCGTTTGGGGATTGACGGCATTATGGCAGGCTATCTCATCCTGGCGGGAGATGAAGGATTGGATGTTCTTGAAAAGACAAAATTAAAGCCGTCGTTACAAACGCCCAGCAAGGTGCCGTTTAGTGAGACATTCGCCGCTTTACAATCCGTTAAATTTATGTGGGAATACGGAGGTGGTCGGATCGCACCGGAAAGACTGCGAGCAGCTCAACGGATACTTCTGGATAATCCTTCACTGGCTGATCTGGTTATTATCGATCTGGCCCGCTGGGAGGATTGGTCGATTATCGATCGTTTGAAAAAAATGTATGGGCAGGCCCCTTATGATGTCCCTGCGATCAAACGCTCAATCGTTGGCTATCTAATTCAGTGTATCAAACAGAAACCAACCGAGCAGGGGAAGCCTGTTCCTCAGTACGTCACCAAAGCAGAGACATTTCTCGCTGAGTTGGAAAAAAAGGATCCCAAAACAGTCAAAGTGGCGCGTCTCCTGTTTCGCTAAAGCTGTCAGCAGCGGTTGAATATGTCACGTTTTGGTGTATCTGACAGACGAAAAACGCTGATTAACGCTCAACATCAACTCAAAAGTATGACGCCAGCAATACAGGCAGTTCCTGGATTGCATCGCTTTGGAGGTTGAGCGTCAAAGTTGGCGAGCCATCGTTTGGACAATCTGCTCTGGCTTAATAGAAAATGCGGATATTCCCAGTGGTTCTGAAGTGGCTCTGTTTGTGATCCCGTCCCATAAGCCACAATTAACGCTGCAAGCTACAATTAACGGATACAGCTAACAAATTGGAAACAGAGATGGACATTGCAGAAAAGCAGCAGGCTGTTCGCGACGCCGATCTGGACGGCTGGTTGCTTTACGATTTTCGTGGCATAAATCCGCTGGCTCGTTCCGTATTGGGGCTGAAAGAGAAGCCAAGTGGTTCCCGCAGATGGTTCTATTTTATTCCTGGAAGTGGCGAGGCGACCAAAATCGTTCATGCTATCGAAGCCGACGCTCTCGATTCTTTGCCCGGAAAAAAGGTGGTCTATCGCAGTTGGCGAGAATTGCACGAATCTCTTGCATCTCTGCTGGCTGATTCCAGAACAATCGCAATGGAATACTCACCCAACGCGAATAACCCTTATGTTTCGCGTGTCGATGGGGGCACGATCGATCTGGTGCGCAACCAGCGTGTTGAAATTGTCTCTTCAGGCAACCTGATACAATATTTCGAAACGCGACTGACGGAGGAACAATGGGAAACACATCTGCGCGCCGACCACGTCACACAGGATTCCTGCAAACTAGCCTGGGAGTTTATCGAAGAGCAGGTCTCGTCACGAGGGGAAGTTTCCGAGCAGGCGGTTTGCGATCGGATTACCGACTATTTTGAATCACAGGAGATGATGACCTACTCGCCTCCAATCGTGGCGCGGGCACCCAACAACCGACTCCCCCATTACGAAACCGGGACCGCCAAAGATACCGCCATTCGCGCAGGGGATCTGGTCATGATAGACCAATGGTGCAAAATGAAAACTCCCGGTGCCATCTACAGCGATGTTACCCGGATGGCTTATCTGGGTGAATCTATCCCCGAAGAATACGAAAAAGTATTTGCAGTTGTCGTTCAGGCCCGTGATGCGGGCATCAATCTGGTGAAGGAACGATTTTCAAAAAATATTCCGCTGCATGGATGGGAAGTTGATCGCGTCGTACGGGATGTGATTGAATCAGCCGGTTACGGAGACGCTTTTCTGCATCGGACGGGCCACAGTCTCGGAGAGGAAGTGCATGGCAATGGAGCTCATCTGGACGATTTGGAGATGCACGAGGATCGATTGATTCTTCCGTGTACCCTCTTCACGATAGAACCGGGAATCTATCTGCAGGATTTTGGTGTCCGAAGTGAAGTCGATCTGTTCATTGATGCTGCAAATGAAGTGCACGTTACCGGCGGAATCCCGCAACGGGAAATTCTCAAACTGTCGGTTTCCTGAAGCGCCTTGGTGTATGGTATTGCCTGTTGAACCGCTTTACCGATTCTTGACCACGTGTGCTTCTCCGATTCACGATCGCAAATTTCCCTGATCATAAATATTGCAAGACAGGAAGGCGGTGCCCAAACCGACACGGGCTCGATTTGGTGGCGGCGTTGACACGAACCGGCTTCCCTACTTCTGTTTCTGTTCTTCGTTTTGCCCGTGTCTGGCCTGTCGTCGCGGCAATTGGGATTTATGCGATGGGCTTTTTCGCTTTGGATGAGGCAGATCGAATTTTCGCAGAAAATGGGGACGATCTTCACGACCGTTACGGGTGTAGTCGCTCCAGATCGTTTGGGCGACCTGTAGTTGATCCTTTTGTTGCAGTTCGGTCATGAAGCGAAATAGAAGTTCGCAAAGTCTGATCAGGGAAATGCCGTGTGTCCGCTTTTGCTCCTTGTACAGCCAGTCGGAGAAGGCCAGAAACTGATGGAACGGTGAATCCTGATTTTCCCAGAGCAGGTTTCTGCTTTCAATGAAGTTGCCACTATTGGCAATTAAATCCCAGTATTTCGCGAATCGCCGCATTCGCTGCATTTGCTCGAAAGTGATCAATTTGGTGCTCAGAATTTCGTATGGCGGGTAACTACTGTAGAGCATTTCCCATTCATCATCGTGTCTGGTAATCGGAGTTCCCTTGAGACGTTTTAACATTCCGACCTGGATTTCCTGCGGATTGTATTGGAGGAGACGATCGAACCCGTTGCCAAAACTTTCGACGGATTCGCCCGGCAAGCCGACGATCAGATCGGCGTGGATATGGACACCCGTCTGTTGCCTGAGGAATCGAAAATTATCAGCCAGTTTTCCGTAGTCCTGCTTTCGTGAAATCAGCTTTCCGACATGCTGATTGAATGTCTGAATGCCAATCTCGAATTGCAGGACGCCAGGAGGAAATTGGGCAATCAATTCTCTCATTGCATCGGGTAGCCGATCGGGAATCATCTCGAAATGCAGAAAAAGCCCTGGTTCGTAACGATCCAGAAAGAATTGCAGTATCGCCCTGCCGATTCTAAGGCTGAGATTGAAGGTTCGATCGACAAACTTGAATTGACGCACTCCTCGATCGTAGAGGCTTTGCATATTCGACAGGAACAGGTCGATATCGAACTGACGAACGGGAATTTCCAGCGACGAAAGACAGAACTCGCAGGTAAACGGACAGCCTCGTGATGCCTCGACATAGATGACACGATGCAGAATCTCTTCTTCACCGTAAAGGTGATACGGCATTTTAACCTGGTCGAGCGGGGGAACAGGTGAGCGTATTATTTTGCTTGCCGGCCTGTCCCCAGCGAGAATGAGACGGCACAATTCGCGAAAGGTAATATCCGCTTCCCCGGTAATGGTATAATCTGCCTCTTGCACAATCCGCTGCTGTTCCGTTTCGTAGCTGACTTCTGGGCCTCCCAGGACAACAGTAATTCCCGGTCGAAGTCTTTTCAAATCACGCACCAGTTTTTCGGTCTGTTCGATATTCCAGATGTAGACACCAAAACCGACAATTTGCGGTTTCTGTTTCAGAATGGTCTCGAGCACCATACTGAGATTGTCATTGATGACGAACTCCAATATCTGTGCCTGTTCGGACAGTTCTTCAAGATTCGCTTTCAGATACCGCAACCCGAACGAACTATGCCAGTAGCGGGCATTCAATGTGCACAGGACAATTTGAGACATCTGATACGAATGCACCTTCCGTAATTCGAAATGCGAATCTGTTTTCTGATGTTGGAATTAGTGAATCGATTTTGGTAGGATCAACGGCGGTAGCGGGTCGAATATACACGATCTGCCGGAATTCACCAATTGACCCAAGGAACACAACATGTATCCGCGATTGACAATTTTGAAATGTTGTCTGTTTGTTACCTTTGTCCTGCCCCTGTCCGACATTCAGGCAGGAGATGAAGCGATTTTCCCCCAAGACGGCGTCATCAAGCTTTTCAACGGGAAGAATCTTGATGGGCTGTATGTCTGGATGAGGGATAGCGGTTTCGAGGATCCGCGACATGTCTTTACTGTCAATGATAAAGGTTACCTGCACATTTCAGGTGATGGTTACGGCGGTTTGATTACACGAAAAAAGTACCGCGATTACCATATGATTATTGAGTTCAAATGGGGAGGCAAAACCTGGCACGGACGAAAAAATCGGGCACGCGATTCAGGTGTCCTGTTTCATTGCCACGGCCCGGAAGGTGGCTACGGAAACACTTGGCATGCCTCCATTGAGGCGCAGATTATTGAAGGAGGTGTGGGGGATATTCTGGTTTTATCAGGCAAGGATCCGAAGACTGGCGAGGTAATCCCCACTTCGCTCACCTGCGAATTCACCAAGGATCGTGATGGCGAAAAAATCTGGAAGCGGGGAAGCCCCAGAACTAAACTTTCATCTGGCCGAGTAAATTGGTTGCACCGCGATGTCGATTGGGTTGATAAAATCAACTTCCGGGGGAGAGAGGATGTAGAAAGTGAATTCGGCCAATGGACCCGAATGGATGTTATTTGCGATGGCGATCACGTTTTGATCAAGGTGAACGGCGTCGAAGTGAATGAGGGATTCGATGCAAACCCCAGCGAAGGAAAACTGCTCGTTCAAACAGAACTGGCGGAAATGTATGTGAGAAAGTGGGAATTGTGGCCACTCGGTAAAGCTCCCGAATATCAAAAAAAATAACTCCGGACATGGCACCGAAGTTCCTGTGCCTCTGTTTCATCCGGTGTGACGATCCGTGTCGCGTGTGCCATGCCACTTGTTCTGCGTCGCGATTTGATGTTTTGGCGGGAAGCGCCATATCATCTTGAAATGGGTTGCCAGGAACCTGTTTCCGTACTTTTAAGGATGGCCAGATTGACCTTGAGCGATTCAATCCCTTCCTGCAAATCGCACAAGGGGGGAAGCACTCCTTCAACCGCGTCCATAAAAAAGCAGGCCTGTTGTTCGAAAAGTGTGTCTCGTTCGAATGTGAATCCGTTATGATCTTCCCAGGGGGTATCTGGAGTTTTCATTGATCGCCAGCGCTGTTTGTGCATTTCCAGTCGTAGCGTTCCACGATCGCAAACAACCGTGATGGTCAATTCATTTGGTGCCTGATGCTGGTTGAGCGAGTAACTGGCCAATACGTCGGAGTGTCGGGCAAGAACATGAACGGTATCCTCGACTTCAACACCCTCCAGCACCTGGTGTGCCGCATCGGCGACAACCCGATCGATATTGCCAACAAGCCACTGACCAGCATTGATTGTATGCGTTAGCGCATCTTGAATGGCTCCTCCTCCCATTTTCCGATCACGATAGTAGATCTCACGATAGGCGGGGCGGTAAGTCGGAAAATTCTGCCCGGTAACAACGACCAGCTCGACAGGTTTTCCGAACTGACCCGTTTTCAGTGCCTCTCTCATCTGCCTGAGAATTGGATTGGCACGAGTCACGTAAGCAACAGAAATTATCTTTCCTGTTGAATCTGCCAGGCTGCGCAACTCATCAATACGATCGAGGTTCAGGCTCAGAGGCTTTTCAATCAATAGATGCACGCCTTTTTTTATCAGCCAGATTGCCTGTTCAATATGCAAAGGAGCTGGCGTTGCGATAACAGCAGCGTCAAATTGATCTCCTTTTTCAAAAGCGGCCTCCAATGAAGAATACGGTGTTGCACCAGGATATCGCTCTGCGACTGTTCGACGTAGGTCCTCATTTATTTCGACAAACGAAACATCGGCACGACCAGTATTCATAAAGCAACGCAGGTGTCGCTCACCGATTGAACCAACTCCGACAACGAGGACGTGGTGCTTCTTCCCGTTCATTGTGATTCCTTATACCAGAGGCTCAACCGTCTTGTAATACCGATGAGTCAACGTAATCCCCACTCGTTCTGTCGGCCGGCTTGATAACCTGCTTGGAGTGAAACACCCGATTGGACGGGGCATGGTCAAACGCCCTGTTTACATCTCTTATGTCTGAACATTGAGACCGACCGTCGCGATTCCCAATCAATGGTATTTTATTGAGTTCCCCAAGGGCATGCACCTCAATATATGACAATCTCGGAATGAGGAAAGAGTTGGAGCATGCCGTAACCTGGAATTATTCAACAAACCGTACATGCGGGCACCTGCAAGCGATGATAGGTAAACGGTAATAGGCAAAAAACGCCGATTTCTTGCGGACAGGTTTTCGTAATGTGTGCTCCGAATTGGATACTTCGAGTAATGTAAGAAGCCAAACATCTTCTGAAGAAAAACGCCTTATTGCATTTCTCTTTATTGCTTTTCATTTATTTTCTGCTAAAATTTTCAGCCCTGCTACCAACCTTGCCTTGGCATGGTGGTTGTTGTCTTCATCTGGTACCCGACGGTAATGGACAGCAAGCTGCCCTCGGTATTGGGCAAGGTGGAATGAAGGAGGTAGCGGCTGTGTTTCTCAAATTCTGATGCGTGGAGAGGTAGACAGATTTTGCGAATCTGAAGCCCGGTCAACTTGAAATTTTGAAGTTGGTTCGGCTTTTTTATGCAGCATTGTTGTGTAGGCTGCTGATATCAGATTCCGCTATCGAGGCGTTTCTTCTCCGTTGATATAACTTGGCACCCGTAGCTCAATTGGATAGAGCATCGGTCTTCGGAACCGAGGGTTGGGGGTTCGAATCCCTCCGGGTGTAATTGCAGTAACCCGAGTTGAACGCACTGGTTGGCGTACCTGCTTCAAGTGAAGTAGCGTGCCCGGAGGGGTTGTGAAAAGTGGTGGTTTTACCACTTTTTATTGCAATCTTTTCCTGGGACATCGCAATGCCCTCTGAATCAATCCCTTCTTGCCGGCTCCATAAAGCTTCCGGCCAGGCCCGTATGATCATTGATGGTCGCCATATCTACCTGGGCAAATACAACTCACCTGAAACCTCAGAATTATGCTTGAATTCTGCTGGAGATGTCGCTTGTCAGGTTCCTCGTCGAATAAAAGCCGGTTACCACCCTCCTGGTATCCCTACTACTGGTTTCAGAAGTTCTCGTCAAGTATCTTGAGTTCGCAGATATCTTGAGTTCGCAGAAGGCAACTTATCAATACGGCTCCAATTTTTCAGGAGGAGACGCCATTCCGTGATGAGATTACGATTCATGTCGCCTATCCGATCGCTTGTGCCACGAAGTCTCTGTTCATATGGTGAATATTTCCTTATGGGGGCCACATTTTTATACGGTGTAACAGAGTGGTGATAGTGAAAGAAAGTGCATCGTAACAATTCGGGAATTGGAAAAATGAGGGAGAGGAATGTGAAACTTGTCATGCTGCTACTATTGGGGAGTTTGATTCCCATCACTGCATTTGCCGCAGAGCCAATTCATATCGGTAACCGACGTGAGTTGTTCGTAGACAAGTATTTGATCGACCACATGGATGGTGTTGAACTGCGGTTGCAAAAACCAGTACCACGTGAGGTGGTCATTGTGCATGATGCTCCATGGTAAGGGAATTCTTGTGGTTATCACACCATTTTTCGTGATGGCGATCTGTACCGGATGTATTACAAATCCGCTGTGCAGGTCTTGAAGGGTGAACCGAAACCTCATGGCGTACTCGCCTGTTATGCGGAAAGCAGCGATGGAATTCGCTGGAAAAAGCCGAATCTTGGCCTGTTCGCGTTCAACGGTTCGAAAGAGAACAATATCATTTGGGATGGTCTCGGGGCACACGATTTCACACCGTTCCGCGACCCGAATCCGAACTGCAAACCTGATGCGAAGTACAAAGCCGTGGGCAATGCGGGCGGAGTTGGCAACGGGCTGCTGGCTTTCAAATCGGCCGATGCCATCCACTGGTCACGACTGCAGGACAAGCCGATCATTACCAAAGGTCTGTTTGACTCACAGAACCTTGCGTTCTGGGATTCACAGCGCGACGAGTACCGCGTCTACGTCCGCGACGTTGTTGATGGTCGGCGTGACATCCGCACGGCGACATCGAAAGATTTCATTCACTGGAGCGATCCCGTGTTTCTGGAGTATCCCGGCGCACCGCCGGAGCAGCTCTACACAAATCAAATCATTCCGTACTATCGGGCCCCGCATCTGTTTCTCGGATTCCCAACCCGGTATCTCGACCGTGGCTGGTCCGAATCGATGCGAGCATTGCCGGGATTGGAACACCGAAGGCGTCGTTCTGAAGTATCTTCGCGTGAAGGTACTGCCTTGACCGATGGCCTGTTCAGGACCAGTCTCAATACGAAACCATTTCGGTGATAGAGTCTCTTCAAGCAAGAATGCGGTTCCAGGCCGCAAACACCATTACATACAAACGGGAGGCGTGGCTAGGGGAAGTTGATCCGCGACTTCGTCTGACATTCGATCAACTGCCCAGTGCGTTATCCCCCGACTCATACGGAAAAGTCAGCCATATCCCGGGATCTCCTTTGATCCCGGCTGGTGAAGTGATTACGGAGATAAAATTTAATCAGGCTGTTCCGCGCTGGTTGCGGGACATTGTCGCAGAGCAGGGATTGATCCCTCAGCGTTTTTCGAAATATGCGACAGGGATCGATTGCCTGCGGCAACCGCTTGGCTGAAAACTCTCCCACCGCAGAGAAACCAGAACACCGGTTTTTTCAGAAAACCAACAGGCTGTACCTGGAGACACGTCATTTTCGAGGTTAAGCGACGAACATTGCGAGAACCGTGTAGAACCTCTAATAATTGGTTAACCAGAATCCTCCTGCAATACCAAGTGCGCGTTCAAGACTGCGGTCGAACGTTCTGCGGAACCACCACTTGTAATCAGGATTAAGATAAATAATATCGCCTGGTTGTACCAGAATCGATTCGCGCTTGTCGTAACGTGCAGCAATTAAATCGACGTGAACAAGCAAAGATTCGCCATCAGGTTGATGCCGATGTACCGTCACTGTGGTCGGCGAATCAATCGGATCAATGTAACCGGCCATTGCAACTGCCGTTACGACATCAATGTCACGATCCTTGGGAAGCAAAAAGCCATTCCCAATTTCTCTATTGCGGGCATCAAGAGAAAATCTTGTCCGATTCTGTTCACTTAACTTGCCAACAACATAAAAAACCTCTTGCACAGCGGGAGGAACAACAATTACATCACCAGGATTGAGTACGGTCTGTTGAACATCCAAGGTAGCGATATCGTATCCACGAAGAGGTATGCGCAAAATGGCACCTGACTGCGTTGGAGCGTCAAACTGGGAGACTGATGAGTGAGGCGAAGCTGATGGTTGGACCTGGGCAGGCAAAACCTGATTCAAAGCGGGTCTGCGAACTTCAAGAGAATGCCCGAGAGTTGTCCTGGGCCGACTGCTACGGTAGCTGGAATTCATCGCTGGAATCATTGATTGAGATTGTAATCTGTTTTCAGAGTGAGCCAGAGCCCTTCTTTCTATAACGGGATTATCCTCCGATGATTGATACCCAGTCTGCTGGATTGCTCCATTGTGATTATAATAATTCTGCGACGAGGGAATCACACCGCGGGAAAGCGAGGGAGTTGGCTGGCGTCGATGAACTTCAATTTCATCGGCTGCATCAACCGTGAAGCCTCCAGCTGCGGCGATCGCATGAGCAATATCATTTTCATAACGGGGTAGTGCATGAATTCCTGGATTATGGACTTCGCCCAACACCAGGACATTTACCGTCCCCTTTTCGACCAGTGTGACTGAGGCCGCCGGATTGACAAGAATCCCGTTCGCCAGCGCATTATTGACAATTGTCTGGGCCGCCTGCAGCGAGTAGCCTCCAACAAACAGGCTGCCAACGCGGGGCAATTGAATGAAACCGTTATCCTGCACCTGAGTACGTAAGGGGCGAAATGAAGTTTCGCCAAATAAATCCGGAATAATAACTTCCAGAACATCACCCGGGCCAAGCAGGTATTCGGCAGGTGGCGGAGAAGAAAGCGAACTGATGTTTATTTCCGGCAGATATTTGTTGACCGGGTTCCGAAACGAATCGGGGAGTTGCGAAGCAGGAATGCCATGAGAACGCAAAGGCGCAAAGCAACCGGGCAGCGATACAAGAATCGCTACTGTCGCCAACAGGCTCAATCTCTGCCTTATCCACTCCCCCAAAACAGGCATTCGAGCCCCTCTGTCATCCCTGATAATCGACAGTTACCCCTCAACGCAGAATTTAACTGCGCATTCCTCTGCCCGTTCTATCGAAACCTGGATGGCCTGTTGCCCAGCAAAATCGGAGTAATCGTTACAAATTCCGCAAATTACTTGCCTTCCGCGAAGCTATAACCAGCAACGATTGAGCCATCTGAACTCCTGAACAAGTTGCGCGCGGAAGATTGATAGAGATGTTCCTTGTCCCACGTTGATTCTTCTTAGCTGAAGAAGGTCTGCGGAATTGAGGTCGTTGATTCCTCTTCTCGTTGTAAATGCAAGCTTGAATCCGATCCTTCTGAGGGTCTCGCTGGCGGCGTCGCTGACCCCACCAGCCGGGTAGGCAATAATCGGCAAAGTCTCCCCAATTTCACGGCAAAGATCATTCAGAGAACCCATCGCCTGTTCAATTATATTTTTCTCGTCAATGCGGTTTAACAACGGGTGAGTTTGTGTATGCGGGGCAAGCGTCACTCCCAGACTAGCCAGTTGCCTGAGATCATCCCAGCCCAGCACGTAATTTTCGAGTTCAGGAGCATTCAGTTCTTCGCAGATTCTGTCGACTTCCTGCATCGCCTGTTCGTGGGGGAGAGTCTTGATCAGGTTCCGTACTTTTTTGAAGGAATTTTTTTTATCCTGTTCTGTTCTTAAAGAGAAACGGTCGTCATCGAATCTCACTTCAGCAGTCCGGTTGGCGTTAGCCACCGCGGCATACAGGCGGTCCCACCAGAAAACTCGTTTTGGCTGGTCCGGAAATGCTGTTGGCACAAATAAAGTGACCGGTAGATTGTACGATTTCATGATGGGCCAGGCGTGTTCTGAAAAATCCCGATAGGCATCATCAAAAGTAAGAAGAACAGAACGGGCAGGCAGCGATGTTTTCCTCTCGATTGCATCCAAAACGGTATGCATCGAAACAACATGGTAATTCCGGGCAACTTCTTTGATCTGCCGGGCAAATTCTGCAGGTGTTGCACTGACCATCCCGGGATGAAGATTTTCCATTCGTGATGGCTCATCAATACGGTGGTACGTCAAGACTCGCAGTAAATTATGGCTACGGTCATTAATCTGCTCCAACAACCGCAGGCAGTCTTCAAACAGACTGCTTTGGGTGGCACGATGCAGAATCGGTTTGACGATACTTACCATGGTTTACTCTGTCTTCATAGGAAAATCAGCGAAGATCACATGAGCCGATCATGCCTTTGCCTGTCACAACCTGAGCCACTGTGAATCTTTTATCCGGCATGATCTTTCGACGCAGAGAACCGCAAATCTGACGCGCTTCCCGTATTGCTGGTGAGAGGTCATCCAGTGCGAACAGATCTTGATGATCCCGAAATGTAAACAGTCGCAACCAGTCCAATGCACACTGCGTAAATGAAATGGAATTGACTTTCCAACCAGACTGCTGGGCAGATACAACTGCCCGTGGATTAAAATATTGCTGAAGCCAATGCCAGTTCCAGCGTAAATCATTACGAAGATTTCGGCATCGGACACCAGGGCGATAATGTGCGTCAAACTTTGTCTGAGCTTCTACCAGCAACTCGTAAAGATGAAGCGGGAAATC
>JALTOP010000172.1:0-4362 GCA_027000105.1 Planctomycetaceae bacterium
TATTGGGACGATTCCTTTTCGACGACCTGGCCGACGGTTTATCCGGGGATGCAGGATGATTTCAGCAGTCAACAGGCGTGGGTCGAACTGGATATCCCCTGGATTAACGACCGTCAGGTGCGCAACTCGGGATTGCAATTTCTCGATTTCGCGTTGGATGTGCACTGTTTCTCCCGACGGGATGACGATTTGGCTCGAATGCGGGTAATGATCGACGAAATTCGCGGGACATTGACAAGGCAGATAATTGCAGTTCGCGATTTTGATCTCTCTGCCCAGCCTGCGATTGGTTACGCGAAATTGGGCGAGCCGGAAGTGCGGGATTTTTCGCGGATTGAACGCTCGGTCAAGGGAAGACCGCTGAATCATTCGCTGGTCAGCTATCGCGGATTGGCACAACTGGCCGATTGACAGGAGTCAGGGTTTCATCGCTTGAACCTGCGCAAGTAGCGTAGGGCAGGCTCCTGCCTGCCTTTCTCGACAACATCGACGGCAACTCTGTGGCAAAAACCTGTTTGGTTCCGACCTATCCGGGTCAGACTATGGTAACATAAAGGAAAGATAAATGGCTGTTTCGAATTTGGTGCGGAATTTGCGTGATGCGGAGTTGGTTTTGAAGGATGGGACATCGCCAACGCCTTTGACATTGACGGTGCTACTCGATGAAGGGGATTTGAGCTGGACCGAAAAAGTGAACACGATCGAAATAAAAGATCGTGGAAGAATCAGCGGCGGTCATTTGCGAAAAGGGGATGACGAATCGGTCTCCCTTTCCTTTTCCGCCAAGTGGACACAACTGATCGGCAAGGCGAACAGCTCGGGGGATCCACTCCAGTTGTATGAATTTCTGACGTTCGCCTCGGGAGCGGACATCGCCAGTACATCAGCCGATGGAGAACAGGAAACGCTCACTTTTGAATTCACGGTTCTCGACCCGGCTGGAGTGGCGAGCGAAAAAGTGACCTTTTCAAAAGTCTATCGGGAATCACTCAGCATGACCGAAGGGGACGACTACAACCTGATCACCTTCAGCGGAAAAGCGTTCGTGACATCACCCACAATAACCAGAGTATAACGGGAGGCGTCAGAGAGCAGGTATTAGGCTCTTGTCAATGAAATGCTGTACGAAAGTGACAGGATATATTACCACGAAAAGAAAAGAGTGAACCACGGAGACTCGGAGAGCACTGAGACAAAGTAAAAAGAGGTGTCTGGTTTTTGAAAAAAGTATCGCGCAAAGACGCGGCGACGCAAAGAAAAGGAAAAAGAACTACTATTTCAAATAATATGGAAATAGTAGGTAACTATTCAGCCACCCATCACTGAATAGTTACAATAGTAGATTGAATTTCAATACTTTATTGACGATGCAGGAAATTATTTTTCTCAGTGACCTCTGCGTCTCAGTGGTTAGTTTAATTTCTTGTTTGCTTCCGGCTAATCCGGGTTAGGCGTTAGGGAAATATCATGACTCGGTTTTCGGAATCTTTGACGGTGCAATTTCTCGCGGACAGTTCGCAGCTTTCGCAGGAACTGGACGATGTGATCTCCCGGATGAATTCGTTTCATCGGCAACTGGAACGGCTGGGGCAGAGTCAACGGGGGTTGACTTCGTTGTCGAGGCAGTTGCAGACGTTACGGTCTCCCCTGGGACAGATTTCTTCGATGCTGCGGCGTGTGGTTTCGCAGGTGCGCCAACTGAGTGGAATGTCTGTTTCGCTCAATGTGAACCCTGCCCTGCGGGCGTTGATGCAACTGAGTGCGGCGATTTCAGGAGTCGCAGCTCAGTTGGCGGCATTGGGCGGAGGTGGCTCCGGTATTCCCGGTGGTGTTCCGGTGAGCGTTCCGGGAGGAGGCGGAATCCCTGGCGGTGGTTCGCAGGGAGGTTTTATTCGTGGCCCGATCGGAGGGAATCAGATTCCTGCGTCATCGAGTGCAGGCGGCTCGCAGCGATCGGCGGCGGATCAACTGGGCGGCTCTTTTCTGGAGGGATTGAATCGGGCCCGAGCCGATTCTTCGATAACACAAACATCGCCTGCCCTGGAACAGACGGTGAATCAGTTTGGGGAAATCACGATTCAGGTGGCTCAATCGATCGACCTGGATGAGATCGTCAATGACCTGCAATTCGCGGGGCATCAGTTGCGCAACCGCAGGGGATGAATGGAGGCATCAGGTGGTAGGCATTAGGTGGTAGGGATTAGGCGTTAGGAGTTTTCGTCGGGTGCGTTACAACGCACCAAATGCGGCTTGAAAGAGAGTTTCACGCGAAGACGTGAAGACGCAAGGAAAACAAAAAGACGTAGGGCAGGCTCCTGCCTGCCTTTCATGATTCAATACGGAAAACCCCCGGCGTCTTGGCGACTCGGCGTGAGAATTTTCTCTGCGATCTCTGCGTCTCTGTGGTTAATTTGTTTTTTCTGTCTGGTTCCGACTGTGCCGCGTCAGGATCCTGTCGATGAAATGTTGCGCAAAGGTAGCAGGATATTTTCAGACGAGCCTGGCCTGTTTTTTAAGGAGTTGATTGATGGCTTTGCAGTTTAATCCGACGATTTTGAAGCAGGGGAGTTATCACGAACTGCCTGGGCCGATCACAAAAATGCAGATTCAGGATCGTTGGGATTTCAATCGTTATAAAGTCCTGTTGGAAGATGGCGATGGCGTGGTCGGAATCTCCCGCAACGGGGTTGAGATTTCGATTGCGGGGCAGATCGCGATGCGTAATTCGCAGTTGCTGTTGAGCGAGGAGGAAATGTTCGCCGAGTTGGAGCAGTTGCGAACCGTGCTGGATGCTTCTTCGGATGTCAAATTTTCTTTCTTTTTGTATCGGGATGAGGCGACCGGTACGTATCGATATTTTGAGGATTGTTCGGTCTCGAGGTTTCAGTACAACCTGACTCGGGCGAATCTGTATTCGTACACGATTCAAATTCACGCGGATAACCCGGTGATGCAGACGGTGTTGAGTTCCTGAAGCGACTTCCCGGTTTCAGCAGCGCAGTAGCATGGAGCAGGCTCCCGCCTGCCATTGTTGAACGGTGGCGGTGTGTGAAAAACAATCGACCACACGCATACGAAAAGGACAACCGAAGGAAGGGCCGTCGGGTGTGTTGTGAGGACCTCTTGAGTTTTTCGGCTCGCCTTTGCTTCCAAAGAGAGAAAACGAGATGGGATATCAACGACTTTTTTTGCATTACGGGCCGAATCAGACGGACGTCAAGGGGGTGTTGAGTGCGCGGGCAGTGAAGAAGTGCTGGTTTGAATTGCATCGTCTGGGTGGTTGTGGAGCGGGAGAAATTCGGCTGCACGATGCTTTTGCAGATCGGGATTTGGTACAGCCGGGCGATTGGATTGCGTGTGAGTATTCGACGGGGGATCGCTGGTATTTCGGGCGAGTCGAGCAGGTGGAATCGGAATCTCCTGCGGGAGTACGGATTAAACTGGAGGGGCCTGCGATTGAATTGAACGAGGTTTTTCCGGGTGCGTTTTCGCCTACGGCTGCGGGAAAGAAACCGCATCGGTATGGGCGGACAAATCTGTTTTCTTACGATCCGGATCTCTCGCTGGAATCGGTCGATGTGGTGATGAACTCCGCCGAGTTGATCCGCAAATTGATTCAGCAGTACGTGGTGCCGAGCACGAAAATTCTGTATGTGCCGACGCTCGTTGAAACCGGCCCGTTGGCCGATGATGTCACTTCGGTGAAGTTTCACGGAGAAGAATCGGTACGAAGCATCATCAAGGAATTGGCCGTACGGGCGAGAAATGCTTCCTGGGGAGTCGATGCGGCGGGGCAGTTTTTCTTTCTTCAGCAAAAAAGTACGGTGCTGGCGCAGTACACGGAAAATATCGATTTGACGCGATTGAAGCAGGTTCGTTCGCGGGAGTTGCTGTTTAACCGTGTCGTGCTGACGGGAGATTATGTTTATGATCAGCGGGATCGATCGTTGAACCTGGCGAGGCGTTCTTTTCGTTGGCGGGGGAATTATCGCCAGCCGGAAAGTATCGCCAGTTATGGAGAGCGACGGATACGGATGTCGGTTCCCTGGATTCGATCACGGGAAGATTCGCGTTCTTTTGTTTCGGAATTTTTCCGGATTTATGCCCAGCCGACGGTTCGCTATTTCTTCGAGACGGCTCCTCAGGCAAGCCTGCCTGCACCGTGGTTGGGAGTCGTGAAATTGCTGGATCGCGATGGAGTCGTGTTGAGCCAGTTACAGCCGGAAAAGATACGGGTACAGTTCGATCATCGTCCGCAATTTCGGATGGAACTGGGGCCGGGCGATCCGCGGGAGTTATGGCCGGAACCGCCTCAGGATGAACGGTGGGAGTTGCCCGATCGTGTTTCCGATTATGGCGAAA
>JALTOP010000172.1:4372-5942 GCA_027000105.1 Planctomycetaceae bacterium
ATGGCGATAGCGAGTTCAGCTTGAGCGGCTTGCCGCCGAGTTCGAATGGCGGATCGAACGGCAGTTCGGGGAATGGTTCGGGAGGATCGCTGAATCCGAGTTCGTTCGTTTTCTCCGGCTCCTCTGCCAGTTCCGGCAGTTCGGCCAGTTCCGCGGGAAGCGTGGGATCGTCGGCTTCCAGTGCAGTCAGTTCCGGTTGGGTTTCATCTTCGGGGGGAAGCTCGTCCGGCAATGTTTCTTCGTGGAACAATTCGACGAATACAGGTTCGTCGAACGCAGGATCGTCTGCAGGCGGCTCATCCAGCACAGGATCATCGCAAGTCGGTTCTTCTGGTGCCGGTTCCAGCGGGGCAGGAGGATCGTCGAACGTGGCGGGAAGTTCGGGGCCGGGGAATTCATCGGGACAGAACAGCGGTTCGAGTGCGGAGAATTCCTCGAATGGCTCGAATGGCGGGAATTCCGGAAGCGGCACCTTCGGAAGTTCGCAGGGCGGAAATTCGAGTGGAGCCGGGAATTCTTCGGGCCAGGGGAATTCATCGGGACAGAATTCTTCACAAGTGGGGACATCGGGAGCGGGGACATCAGGAAACGGGGCGAATACAAGTTCGGCCGGAACAGGGGCATCGAGCGGTGTGGGGCAATCGAGTTCCGTTCTGACCAGTTCTTCGCAGTCTCCAGGTACGAGCTTGTAACTCATTGGGTGCGTTGAAGATATGTCAGGGTGACCCCGTTTGCCTGACGGATACTCCGGTACTGATCTGCAATCGATTGGAGAGAAGTTTGATGTCCGAATGTTGCGAAACTGGAACGACTTTTTTTCGTTGGACGACTGATAAACAGAAGCGGCAGGCGTCGCTGCGTAATCAGTTTGCGGGGCCGGGCGGTTCAAGTTGCTGGCTGATCGGCGGTGGGCCATCGCTGAAAAGGGCGGAGTTGGAACTGCTGGAAGCTTCGCCCGCGCCGAAGATGGGCATCAATTTGGCGGGAACCGGACTGATACGTCCGACGTTCTGGACTGCTTACGATCCGACAACGCGATTTCTGCGTTCGGTTTATCTGGATGCGGGGATCATGAAGTTTGTGCATCGTCGGCGGGCAATGGATATCGTGCCTGAGACGACGTTCAATGTTTGTGAATGTCCGAATCTCTATTTTTTCGAGGGGGATTCGCAGCGGGGTTTCAGCGATTTTCTTTCGCCGTCGCATCGCACGATCGTGGATTGGAACGATTCGATGGTGCAGGCAATTGATATTCTTTATCAGCTCGGATTCCGCACGGTTTATCTGTTGGGTTGTGAGATGCGGATTCCTCCTTCAGCGGAGATGGTTGAATTCGCCCGGCAACGACACGTGGACTATCGACCGGAGAAACTGTTGGGCGATTTTGTGAAAGAGTGTGAAGCGAAAGGAATCAGCAAAGCCGAGTTGTCCTCGCTGCAATCGCCTGAGTCGTATCATTTTGAGCAGCAAAAGAGTTTTGAAGCGACGATTGCGACCGATTTCCATTATTTTCGCGTGGCTCAATTTTTGCGATTGTCTCGTGAAGCAATCTCGCTGGCAGGAATGAAGT
>JALTOP010000173.1 GCA_027000105.1 Planctomycetaceae bacterium
TATCGCCGTTCGCTATCATCAGCATATTCCCGGCCCCGATCCGTTGACTGTTTCTCCGGGGGAAGCCCGTTTCAGCTATTACAGTGGTCGGGGAACCCCCTTGATGGCGATCAACGGGCATCCCACAGGAGGGGAACTGGGGGGACTTCTCTTCAGTGCACCATCCCATTATGAGGGGCTTTATCCGCGCATCAATAATCTGATTTCCCAGATTTCGCTTGTCAGTATCGATTTGCAGGCAAGTCTGGAAAAGGAGACCCTCACCATTCATGCGAAGGCGCAGGGCATCCCTCCATTACGCCGGGCATCCCGATTGAGACTTCTGATCGTCGATCCTCAAATCCATTATGTCGCCGGGAATGGTATCCGGTTTCACGAAATGGTTGTTCGAGATATGCCCGGAGGACATGAGGGCGTGCCGGTTTCTGAAGGCAAGGCAGAATTGAAGGTGGTACGCTCGCTCCCGAAACTTCAGGCAGAAATCATCAAGGGGTTGCGGTCGCTGGAAGAAAACCGGGGGATGAAATTCGATTTTCTTCCTCCCGAATTGAAGCGGCTTCATGTGATTGCCTTTGTGCAGGATGATGCAAGTCACGAGGTATTACAGTCCGCGATCTCGCCGCTGTTGACCGTTTCTCCCTGATTAAAAACAGATCAATCGATACCACTGCATCGGGTATTGGGGTGGAACCTTTCGGAGATATTTTGTCAAGTTCTGTTTGGTGAAATAGACGTCTTTGCGGAACATTGTGGAAACTTGCGATTCTGCCTCAATAGCTGTTTACGAATTGTGCCATCGTTTGCATACTACCTGTCTGATCTGATTCCGGAGGGAACCGGTTTCGTCTCAAAAGACAGCAACCAGGCTGTTGTGGAAACGGGCCGCCAATGGTGGGATCTGGATCGGATATCGAGGTCATCATGGACTTTCCTGGCGGGTTTTCTTCCCAGGCGAACATTGCGTTCCGGGAAGTTCCTGTTTGTCGTTTGTCCTGATACGAAAACGTGAAAATAAATTTAGACGAGGAGAGGCTCCGTGCCTGATCATCTTAATGTGGGTGAGTATTCGTCGAATGATAACTGTGTTCAACAAAAATCCGACCGAGCGGAAAAGGCGGCATCTCCAGCCGTGCATCAAAGTCTGCTCAACAGGTTGTCGTTGAGTCAGATGACAACACGCCGATGGTCGATGGAGCAGGATGTTCAGGCAGCCTGCGAGTTGGGAGTCAATCATCTTGGGTTGTGGCGATTGAAGTATGAAGAGTACGGAGAGGCGGAGACTGCCGAGCTGCTTGAAAAACACCGGCTGAATGTTTCGAGTCTGTCGTGGGTGGGCGGTTTTACCTCTCATCACGGATACCTGATTGATGATTGTGTGCGCGAAGCGGTGCAGGTCATCAGATATGCCAGTTGGTTGGGAGCCAGGACAGTCGTGGTTGCGACCGGTGAACAGGGCAGGCATATTCTCTCGCATGCGCAGCGGCTGGTGGTTGATTCCCTTTCGTTACTGGGCGAATATGCCCAGGAGTACGATGTTCAACTGGCGGTGATGCCGATGAGTCCGGCAACCGCACACGGATGGACCTTTCTTCATTCTGTGCGCAAGGCCTACGATTTGATCTCCAAATGCAACAACCCGAACGTGGGGCTCTGTTTGCATTCCTATCATCTGTTGCAGGACAGTAAATGGAAGCAGATTTTGCCTCAGGTTTCCGATGCGATCAAATTGGTTAAACTTTGTGATGGAACTTCTCCCAAGCGCCCACGCCAACAATGTTTGCCCGGTACAGGCAAGATGGATCTGACAGCCCTGTTCCATTCGCTGGAATCGCTTGATTACCGGGGATTGTACGAAATCGATGCGTGGTGCGAAAAAAACTGGAGATCGGAAAAAATCGAGATGCTGCAATCCAGCTTGAGTTGGATGAAAAAGAATTTTCCCGTCCCTGCGACAACCTGAATTGATATGACCCACCTGTTTCGATCATGACCTCCCCCACCTGGATGACAATTGAAGAATTGGCCCGGCAATTGGGGCGGGATGTGCGCGTTGTTGAAAAAATGGTTTCGAAGGGGATGATTCCCGGGCGAAACGTGAACGGTCGCTGGGAGTTTCAGTCTGCGGAAATTCGTGAGTGGATTGAAAGCAATTATTCAAATTATACCGAAGGTGAACTGGCTGCACTGGAAAAATCGCAGCAGTCGGAACATCTGGACGAGAGTTGTCCGGTCAGCACGTTGCTGACTCCGGAGACGATCGAAATCCCTCTGCAGGCGCGCACGAAGCGTTCTGTGATGGAGCGTCTGGTCGAAGTGGCGGGTCGAACCTGGCAGGTCTGGTCGCCGGATGTTGTGTTGAAGGCGGTTCTCGAACGTGAAGAGTTGATCTCGACCGCTTTTGATGAAGGTGTTGCGATTCCCCATCCGCGACGGCCGCTTCCAAACGAATTGGGAGAATCGGTCATGGCTCTTGGAGTGACGCCGCGTGGTATTCCATTTGGTGGGGGACGTCAGTTGACCGACGTTTTCTTTCTGGTCTTATGCAGAGATTCGAGTACGCATCTGCAAATACTGGCCCGCCTGGGGCGTTTGATACGCACAACCGGTTTTCTTGCCCATCTTCGGGAATCGGAATCGGCAGAACAGGCCTGGCAGTTTATTCATCAGACCGAGCAGTCGCTGCCCCGGTAAGCTGTTCTTTTTCGGGGAAACTCCCCTGTGGAGACAACTTTTTTCTGTAGACGTCCCCGAGTTGCTTCACCAGTGACAGAACATTCTGTAGGATGAAAAATCGGGTGTGCCTGCAGGATGATCCGTTGGCACCTGTTGACTGCACCTGTCGATCTGTTTTCACCTGTGATTGTATTCACGGTGTTGCAATTTCGGTGTTGCGTTCCCGGTTCTGCTTCAATCATTCGGCGTGTCATCGCCGGGTTCTTGCATGGAGCAGGGAAAAGGGTTGAGGGAGAGGTTCTTTCAGCCTGCCAATTTTTCGGCTCGCCCGGGCTACCGTAGTATTGTCATGCCGTCCTGGAAAGGTTTTGTTGATGTCGGATTCGTTGAATAAATACAGTGCACGTATCACCCAACCGCGTAGTCAGGGAGCATCACAGGCGATGCTGTATGGCACCGGTTTGACTGAAGAGGATATGAACAAGCCGCAGGTTGGCATCGGGAGCGTCTGGTACGAAGGCAACACCTGCAACATGCACCTGTTGAAACTGGCTGAAAAGGTGAAGGAGGGTGTTCAGGCAGCCGGGATGGTCGGGATGCGGTTCAATACGATCGGTGTCAGCGACGGGATTTCGATGGGAACCGAAGGGATGTCGTATTCGTTGCAATCGCGCGATCTGATTGCCGATTCGATCGAAACGATTGTCGCCGCCCAGTGGTACGATGCGCTGGTAACGTTGCCCGGTTGCGACAAGAATATGCCCGGTTGCCTGATGGCGATGGGGCGTTTGAATCGTCCTTCGCTCATGGTTTATGGCGGGACGATTCGGGCAGGTTGCGGTTTGAAGAATGAGAAGCTCGATATCGTTTCGGCTTTTCAATCTTACGGGGAGTATCTTTCCAAGTCGATTACTGATGAACAGCGCAAAGAGATCGTGAAAAGAAGTTGCCCGGGGGCTGGTGCGTGCGGCGGAATGTACACAGCCAACACGATGGCCTCGGCAATAGAAGCATTGGGGATGTCACTGCCTTACAGTGCGTCCATTCCTGCGGAAGATCCGGCCAAGCTGGAGGAATGTTTCAATTCCGGACAGGCGATATTGAATCTGCTGGAAAAAGATATCAAACCGAGAGATATCATGACACGGGAGGCGTTTGAAAACGCGCTGGTGATCGTGATGGCTTTAGGTGGTTCGACCAATGCGGTGTTGCATTTGATCGCGATGGCCAGGTCAGTCGATGTGCCTTTGACGATCGACGATTTCCAGTCCGTCAGCGATCGTGTCCCGCTGTTGGCCGATCTGAAACCGTCCGGGAAGTTCGTTCAGGAAGACCTGCATTCGATCGGCGGAACTCCGGCTGTTCTGAAGTATCTGCTGCAGGAAGGCTTCATCAATGGTGACTGTCTTACAGTAACCGGGAAAACCCTGGCGGAAAACGTGGCTGAACTTCCCGGTTTGAAAGAAGGGCAAACTATTGTTCATCCGGTTGATAATCCGATCAAAAAGACCGGGCACATTCGCATTATGCGGGGCAATGTGGCCAGTGAGGGGGCGGTTGCAAAAATCACGGGGAAAGAAGGATTGAAGTTTTCCGGGCCTGCCCTCTGTTTCGATAGCGAGGAAGAAATGCTGGCTGGTCTGGAGCAGGGGAAAATCAAGGGCGGGGAAGTGATCGTTATTCGGTATGAAGGGCCGCAGGGGGGACCCGGGATGCCCGAAATGTTGACGCCCACTTCAGCGATTATGGGGGCGGGGCTGGGGGATCAGGTTGCATTGATGACCGATGGCAGATTCTCCGGCGGTTCTCATGGATTCATCATCGGGCATATCACGCCTGAAGCACAGGCGGGAGGAGTGATTGCACTGTTGCGCGATGGGGATCGGATTTCGATCGATGCGGAGGCGAACCGGATTGATGTCGATTTGAGTGATGAAGAATTGGAAAAACGTCGTGAGGAATGGACAGCTCCGCCGTTCAAGTTCCATCGCGGGACACTTTACAAGTATATCAAAAATGTGAAAACCGCCAGCGAAGGATGCGTGACAGACGAATGAGCTGTTTCAGACCGACATCACAGCAGCAACTGAGCGAATGGATCGTCGAGAGTGCCGATTCGGATCGGAAAATCCACTGGTTGACTCCGCTGGGGCAGGAAGCGGGACGGTCTCTGGAGCTTACGAGGTTTGATCAGGTTATCGATTACCCGTATCGGGATATGACGATCACCGTTGAAACGGGGATGACTGTTTCCCGGTTGCAGGAAGTTCTGAAAGAACATCAGCAATGGCTTCCGGTGAATGTTCCCCGACCAGATCAAACGACTCTCGCAGAGGTGATTTGCCAGAACTGGTTCGGTTCATTTGCGGCGGGCTATGGCACGATCCGGGACTGGTTGCTCGGAGTGAGTGCGATTGATGGACGGGGCAGAATCTTTCATGCCGGGGGACGCGTTGTCAAAAATGTCGCCGGGTACGATTTATGCAAACTCCTTGTGGGATCGCGCGGCGAATTGGCAATCCCTGTTTCCGCAACCCTGCAGGTGAAACCGCAACCTCAACAGATACTCGCCCACCGGATGGCTTCAAAAACAGTTGAAGGACTCAGGAAGCTTTGGCAGGCTGTTCGCGATCTTCCCTTCAATCCGGTTGTTTTTGATGTTATCTCTGCCGGGGAGGATTCTGCGGGAGAAGACTCTGCAGGAAAGGATTCTGTAGCGGAAAGCTCTGCAGGAGCGGGCACGAATGGCCTCCGTTTGAGTTGCGCTATTGAGGGAACGGCGGATACGGTGCAGAGGCTTAGTGACGAGATCCGACAGACTGTTGAGAAATTGGCCGAGACGGAATTACTGGAGGTATTGCCATGGGATTCGCAAGCCGATCCCTGGATCGCCATCGAACAGGGCTGCAGTCAATCGGTCGTGATGAGGATCGGCTCCCTTCCTTCGCAAACAGTCGATGTTCTCGCAAAAGCGAAGAAGTATCGTCTGAGTGGATTTGGTCTGTCCAGCCGGGGTGTGTCTGTTTTGAAATCGTTCCCTGCAACAGAGAGTGCAAAGGCGATCGGGCAGGTACAACGGTTTCTCGAAGACCTTTCCTGTTCCGCTACCAATATCCAATGCCTGAGTGGTCACGAAATCCCCGGGTTTTCTTGCTGCTCGTCCGGGAAAGGAACCTCCTCGGAGAGACTGGCAGGAAAACTGAAAGCCGAATTCGATCCGCATCAACTCTTCGGAACAGTGACAGAAATGGCAAAGTGAGGCC
>JALTOP010000174.1 GCA_027000105.1 Planctomycetaceae bacterium
GGCTCGAACCCAGACCGGATCGACCAGCGCCACCAGAAAGACCGGCTTCGACGGAGAAGCCATGTCGCCAACTTCCAGAATGCGATCTTGTACAATCCCATCGCAGGGAGAGTAAAGAGATGCATCATTCAGATCATGCTGAGCTTGTGCCAATTCGGCATCGTATCGTTTGAGCATCGCTTTTGCTTCAGCGATATCTTCTTTGCGCGGACCTGCAATGACAAGATCGCGAGCCGCTTCGAGTGATTTAACGCGAGCCGCATCTGCATCAAAAGCTGCCTGGGCATCATCCACTTCCTGTTGAGTCGTTGTCCCCGTTTTATGCAATGCAGCAGTTCGCTCGTAGGTTTGCTTGGCGTCGGCAAGTTGTGCTACAGCAGCTTCGACATCGGCTTTTGCCTTTGCGATTTCCTCCTTGCGGGATCCAGCTTCCAGTCGGGCGACAACCTGTCTTTGAGCTTCCAACATCGCTTCGGCTCGGGCAACAATGGCCTCAAGCCGCTCCGTCTCCAACCTGGCTAACAACTGCCCTTTGTGGATATGGTCACCTTCTTCTGCGTTCAGAACGGCAATACGCTCATTTCCGTTAATCGCCAGCTCGACCTGTCGAACATCGACATTGCCGAACAGAGTCAATTCATCGCTATTAGCTGGTTTCTGATGCGTTTTCCAATACCATCCCCCGCCAACTGCAGAGCCGACCAAAAATAGAAGAACAATAAAACGAGCCACGGCTATTACCATTTCTGAAAGAGGTACTCACCGCAAAGGGTGAAATTGAACAGCATCCGCAAAATAGCGGCATCAGGATGTGATTATCACTCGTTATCGCTGTAATGTCCAGCAGGGGGCAGATAATGCTACAGAGAGACCGCCACAATGCGAGATTGTCACAAAGCCGCAGACTTGATGAGCTGCCCCCATGAGAGACAACCCGCATTTTTCGCCTTACCGCGCACTCTGCAGAAAACTCTTCTTTCTTCGTGCCGATAATATTCCGCAACTTCGCGCAGGACGATAGCGAAATGATGCCTCTCTCGATCTTTCGAAATCGTGCTGTATGCTATTCAGCGATTTTACTTACGGAAGTACGAAAGCCGGAAACATCACGCATCAATCGCTACTTGCAGCACTGCCGCCTGATTCCCATTGACGAACGCCTACTGTTCCAGCTTTCGTTCGCGAATCCAGTCGGTGTGGAAGGTTTCGCCTCTTGGTTTATCGACACGTTCGTAGGTGTGCGCCCCGAAGTAATCCCGCTGTGCTTGCAGCAAGTTGGCGGGCAAGCGAGCCTGTCGGTAGCCATCGTAGTAGGTGAGGGCGGCTGCGAAGCCGGGAGCGGGTAAACCAAGCGTCGCAGCAGTTGATACGATTCTTCGCCAGCTTGGTTGCGCCTTGTCGATCGCTTCTTTGAAGAAATCATCCAACAGCAGGTTTTCAAGCTCCGGATTTTTATCGAAAGCTTTCTTGATATCTTCCAGGAAGGTCGATCGAATAATGCAACCACCTCGCCACAACAGCGCAATGTTGCCATTATTGAGCTTCCAACCAAACTCTTTCGCCGCAGCATCGAGCTGCACATAACCTTGTGCATAACTGACGAGTTTGGAAGCATACAGTGCCCATTTGACATCATCGATGAACTGCTGTTTGTCGCCATCGAATTTCACTTCCGGGCCGGTCAATACTTTCGAAGCTCGCACGCGGGCCTCTTTTTGTCCCGACAGGCAACGGGCATAAACCGCTTCGGTAATCAATGTGGTTGGCACGCCCAAATCAAGCGCGTGCTGCGACATCCACTTGCCGGTTCCTTTCTGCTTGGCGGTATCGAGAATTTTATCAACCAGATCTTCACCTGTTTCAGGATCTTTCACCGTGAAAATGTCTCGCGTAATTTCAACCAGATAGCTTTTCAGTTCTTCCTCGTTCCATTTTTCGAACACTTTGTACAATTCGTGATTCGTCAAACCGACCGCATGTTTGAGCAGAAAATACGCTTCACAGATCAACTGCATATCACCGTATTCGATGCCGTTGTGCACCATCTTCACATAGTGACCGGCTCCTGCTTCTCCGACCCATTCACAACAGGGGATATCGTTGTTCGGGCCAACCTTGGCGGAAATCGTCTGGAAAATTTCTTTGACAAACGGCCAGGCTTCTTCATCCCCGCCGGGCATGATACTCGGGCCCTTCAAAGCTCCTTCTTCCCCGCCGGAAACGCCGGTGCCCAGGAATCGAAAACCTTCCGCTTTCAATTCTTCATAACGACGATTCGTATCGGAATATTCCGAATTCCCGCCATCAATGATGATATCTCCTTTCTCCAGCAGCGGTTTGAGCTGATCGATCACCGCATCGACCGGCTTGCCCGCCTTCACCATAATCATCACTCTGCGGGGTGTTTTCAGATTCTTGACCAAATCTGCCAGTTCATGGTAGCCATCAATCCGATCCGGTGTCCCCGGATGCACCGTCTCTTCATCCCGACTGGACAACCCATTGACAAATTCATCAGTGGTGCTGGTCGTGCGGTTATAAACCCCGACCGAAAAACCATGGTTCGCCATGTTCAAAACAAGGTTTTGCCCCATCACTGCCAAACCGATTAAACCGATGTCGTGTTTCATTTTTGTTGTTTCCAGATAGTAAAAACAAGAGTAAAGATGCGTTAAGCTATCGGGTGCGCAAATGCGAACCAATTGTTAACTGTAATTAAGGCGTCAACACTGCAGGAATTTTGCCTGTTTCTTTCTTTAACTTATCGAGCTTGCTGGGCAATACATTCGCCATTTGATTAAGCATGAGTCTACGAATGGCATCGTAACCGCGGTCGTTGGGATCTTCGAGGTTAGCATAATACCAATAGCCGGGATCATCTGCATGGTAAAACGGTCTCCAAAATTGTGTGGAATGAATTCCATGCCCCATGAATTCACGGTGAATATCGACAAGTGTTGTATCTTTTCGTTTTTTACATGCGTTTTCAATCACCTCGTTATAGGCTCTCAAGACTTTAATCCCATCCGCCCAGGCAGGTAACCCTGCGTTACGAACATCGCCGATGCCGTCAGTTGGATCGTAAATATTTGCCAGAAAAATGTGATAACCTCCCGGGAAGTGTTCGCCAATTTTATCAAGAATCAGATTCAATCGTTCTTCAAAATTCTTGATCCAGGGCTCTGCCTGTTCAATACTCGCCCCGTACATCGCTCCTTCCCGAGGTGGCGTGCGTCCATACATATGAATGACATCATTCCCGCCAATTGTTGCAACAATCACACCAAATGTCTCTTTTGGGTATTGCTCAATTTTCGGAAGCAGTATGTCAACATGCTCTAAAGATGTCGATCCTGATAAGGCCAGATTAACCGCCTTCATTTTTGGAAAAACCTGTTTGAGGGAAATCCCCTGCATTTCAGGAAACTCATCTTTCGGATTTTCAACCAGTCTATTGAAAAACGATTTGCCCGGTGAGGCTCCATATCCCGCAGTAATACTATCGCCAAAACCAAGTAAAACGACATCTCGCTCAGTCCAAACTTTCTGAAACGCCTGCTTCTCGACCACCGGACCAGCCGGCCCGGAACCAATCGGATGAGTCAGCCAGAACGAAACATAGAAAACGACACTCCCGATAATAATTCCGCCGATGATCAACAGTATGATCATCCGCTTACGAAAAGTTCCCTTCACCACAACAGATGCCTCGTTGCCATTCTTTGGTGAGGGAGTTTCAGTCATTTGAATCTACTTTTCTTAAATGAAACCTGCAGCTCAAACCCCAACTAACCATCCGGATCGTCAATCAATTCCTGCAGCCGTCTGTTCAAGGGAGCTTCAAACCGCTTCGGCCATGTTTCGTCGATGAGATTGGCATCAATCATATCCCTGACATTCACCAAGTTTTCACAACGATTTGAATGCAATTCAGAATGCACAAGAGGTTCCAGCGATAGACAACGAATGCCATCTATTATTTCAGAATCGGAAATGAAATCAAAATCAGATTCAAATTTAACTTTGATCGCACCATATGCTTTCGCACCAGGTCCATCCAGAAACATATCGATCCCTCCGGCGTGACGATAAACAAACCCGGCTGCTTCCATCACCGGGATCGCTTTCTCTAAATCTTCCCGCCGTAAAAGAATATCAACATCTCGCGTATTTCGCACGGCCGCTTCATCAACTCGAGAAACCCACGCTGCGACCGCGTTACCTCCGACAAGCGCGTAATCGATATTTGCCGCATTGAGGGCAGCCGTCGTTCTTTCAAGCCGCTGGCGAACTTTTTCCACCGCACGCACCATCCGATCCAGAGATATTTCACCGAACTGCTTCATACAACGACTTTTACATTTTTCCTACTCGTTTCCAGGTTTCAACATAACGTAGAATCGAACTCATTTCATTGATTTCTTATCAATACGCTGGGACGCAGAAGCAACTACTTTATATTCATCCTGTGAGGCGATAGACTCAGACAACCAGCGAATATGATTGAGCCAAGGTATTATAAACAAATCTCCTTTTTTTGAACCTAATAGCATAGACCCCAATAGTCCAACCGCAACAACACAAAACAAAGTTGAATAAGCTGCAAAAAAATCGAACTTTAGGTATGCAAGAAAACAAACTCCCATCAGCAAGATGATGAATAATAATTTTTTAATAATCTGCTTTGATCTACCCCAACTTTTTGTCCTAAGAAAGTTATTGTGGCATTGCTCACAAAGTAGTAGAGGAAAACGCAGAGTTTCCCAATGTTCCTCATACTTGCCACCACCAACTGTCAAGGAACCAGTAATAGATACGCCAACTCCACCTTCTTTAATTGCGATCCGTTCTTTCATGTATTTGAATTGAATAGGTATTTCATACTCTGCTTCTCTCTCTTCACACATATGGCAATATCCATCGAAAGGTGGATCGCTTTTTTCAAGAGTTTTGAGAACTTTATCTATCGGACTTAACAGTGGATATTTATCGCCTGAAAGTTCCTGCAAGGTAACAGAGTTAGGTACCAGCATCTTTGTATGACACGTTGGACACTCTTTATCTGTGCCAGCCTCATATAACTCAACGCGAATTTTCTTTCCGCAATCACATTTGAAGAAAAATTTATCTGACATAGAGACACTTTTTTCTCATTCCTGGACCTACACCTTCCAGGGGGGATGTTCTGGCAGATAGGTTTCAAATTCTGCGATGACTTTCTGTTCGTACTCGCCGCCGTATTCTCCTGCGAAGAACCTGGCGAGGGCTTCGTTGTTGAATCGTTCCCAACTCGCTTCTTCATGGCCAGGATTGATCGGATAGAAATGGGCACCAACTGCGACCGCCGCTTTCATGTCGCCGGGCGCATCGCCCACCATCAACATTTTATCGGCATCGTAACCAAGCGCCTTGGCTGCGGTCAGAATTTCGGTTTTACTGCCCGCTTCCTGCCCACAGATTTCTGCAATGTACTCGATGATACCATGTTCAGTCCACTCCGATTGTAACGCAGCCGTGGGCGTTGCGGAACAGACAATTACATCGGCTGCCCGGTTTTTTATTTCCTGTAGCGCCTCCTGCACGCCGGGAAAAGGGGGAACGCCGTGGACGAGATCGGCAATCGTTGCATCCACCGTCGAAGACCATTCATAACAGAGTTTCAAATCGGGATCGCCCGTCTTTTCCGCTTCCGGCTTGATCGTTTTGGTGCCGAGTTTCGTTTCGCGATCCATCCAGTCACGCAAACCCTGCAACTTGGGCAAATTGACATTTCTCGCCTGCACTTCCGGTCGTTCTGCAAGCAAATCGATTGCAAGCAGATAAGCGATAAATCGATTCGCTCCCCGAGATTTTGAATACAGATTCGTAAACTCAGCCGCTTCCCGAGCGAATCGGGAAACTGGTTGCAAATTGAAAAACTTGATGA
>JALTOP010000175.1:0-850 GCA_027000105.1 Planctomycetaceae bacterium
AAAACCGATCGCGATCCTGGGGAATTTCTCCATGCATTATTTTGGAGATCGTGATATCAGTGCCGATTATTTTGGTCTGTTCAGTGAAGGGTTGAAGAAAAAAATTGCCCAGGATGAAAACTTTGTCGGCATTATGTCTCACGGTTGCAGTGGCGATATCTGGCGACGCGATTACACCAAACCGAAAGAACAATGGAATACCAAACAGACGATTCAGGAATACACGAACGGGCTGCTGGGCATTGCTCTGCAGGCGTACGAAAATATCGAATATCGGCAGGATGTCGATTTGGCGATGAGCGAACGCCGAATGACCCTCAAGTACCGTGTTCCCGATCTGCAGCGTCTGCAATGGGCGCAGAAAATCATGGAGAAAGTTGTGGATCGACTGCCGACCACGCTCGAAGAAGTTTACGCCCGTGAACAGATTATTCTGCACCAGCGACAACAAACGGAAATTGTCATGCAGGGAATTCGCATTGGAAATATCGGGATCGCGACCACTCCGACCGAAACCTACGCGATTACGGGATTGAAGATCAAGGCAGCCAGTCCGCTGCCACACAATATTGTGATCGAACTGGCAAATGGGGGTGACGGCTACATCCCCCCTCCTGAACAGCACCTCTTTGGTGGCTACAACACCTGGGCGGCTCGTTCAGCCGGTCTGGAGGTCACAGCAGAACCGAAGATCACAGAGGCCTGTATCGAACTGCTTGAAAAAATATCGGGAAAACCGCGAAAAGATGTCACCTTGAGTCGGGGGCCGGCTGCAATCGCGATTGCGAACTCGAAACCGGATGCCTGGTGGCGACTGGACGAATTTTCCGGGCAGCGGGCGATCGATTCG
>JALTOP010000175.1:860-5911 GCA_027000105.1 Planctomycetaceae bacterium
TACGAAAGCAGAGTGACCTACTATCTCGAAGGCCCACGCTCCGAATACTTTTGCAAGGATGGCCAGAAAAACCGGGCGATCATGTTTGTCGGCGAGCGTTTACGGGGCCGCGTTGAAGATTTGGGAGATCATTATTCTGTTTCATTATGGCTGTGGAACGGGATGCCGAATGATGGCCGGGATGTTTCCGGCTGGTTCCTGTCCCGAGGAACGAATTACGGGCTGGGGCCTTACTCGGATCATCTGGGAATCGGGGGCACAAGTGGTAACACCGGCAAACTGATCTTCCTGCATGGCGACGACATGAAAACAGTTGTAGCGGGGAAAACCGAAATTCCCCGCTGGAAATGGCAGCACGTCGTCTTTGTTCGCAACGGCGATTCAGTCCGCGTCTATCTCAATGGAAAGCTGGAAATTGAAACGACTTCAATCGCGAACTTTCCTTCCCATTTCGATCGTCTGTTCCTGGGAGGACGCAGCGATAACAGCAATAACTGGGAAGGCCGCCTGGATGAAATTGCTGTCTACCGCAGAGCACTCACAAAAGACGAAATCGAAACTCTGGAGATCGAATAACCACCGGTTGCAGGTCGTGCCGATCGATTGGACACCGAAATACCGTCATCAGGCACCCGTCGTCAGATAATGGAAAAGTTGACCAGGTAACTGGCGACCTTGTGGTTGACCTGGTCTTCGACAATCAGTTTCAACACGTATGGGCCGGCAGGGAGATCTTTGGGCATGTTAAGCAGATAACTGTGAAAGTAGTCCGTCCTGCGATTTCGGCATAAATCTTCCGTTGGCGGGAACTCCTGTTTGGAAATCATGCCTCCCTGTGAACCGGCACGATGAATTTCGATTGTTGATTTCAGTATGGTCTTGTACTGGCCGTTCGCCGTGGGAGAACTCAGAAAGTTCCGCACCTCCGCGTAAATGAGCACAGGCTGACCGGGACTGAATTCCGATCGTTCGAAGCGATCGTACGTGCCAAATCCGTCGATCTTCGTACAGAACAGAACATTGCGCAACTCCAGATTCGCCCGCTGACGCAACCGCTCGATCGCTTCACCCAGTTGCGAGATCGTGTGTGTTGCCCGATCGGACGCATTGGGGATCCCTTCGGTATCGAAGTAGTTGGAAAGGGCCCAGAACATCTGTTGCCAAAATTCCTGATCGGCAGGGGGAATATCGGGTATGGCCTCAAGTGCCCTTTCCTGGCGATTCGCCATCAGGTAGAGCATCCTCAGATAAGCATGGCCAGCTATAAATTCCTGCTTCTGTTTTTCGGTATCACCTGGCTGGAGTGATGCGACCCGCCTTTCCGCGATTGCGATGAATTGATCAAGCGCTTTCTGGAAGTCCTGCTCGCCATTCTGCGGGTTGATCAATGATTCCAATAACATCGTTTCAGGTGAATCCAGCGGTGACGGGACAACCGAATTCTGTTTTTGGGCAACATCGATCTGATGGCCGGGACTGCCGCCTGGCACTGGTGAATCCCACGGTTGCCGGCGGGATTCTCCCAATTTCAACTCTCTGCGGGAAGGATCCCGGTCACTCCACGGAGTTTGATCAGTTGGAGCCGGTTCCGATTCAAATCGTTGTTGCTGCGAATTGGAAGTAAGTTTGAGACTGGTTCGTTCCCGAGTCGAAGACTGTCCTGTCAATGAGGATTCACGGGCGGCCTTTTGGGCAAGTCGTCTCATTCGCAGGATTTGAGGAATCATGCTCGGCGGTACCTGACGCAATTCTTCATACCATTTTTTTCGCTCCTCGGCCGGAACATCCTCGAATTCCGTTTGGATGAGCATTAGTGTCGCTGGATCCAACCCGCTCGGAAGACCGTCTGAAATTTCCTGCTTCCGGTCGGAAATCTGGTTCGCAGAAGCCAACCTGATTTTTGTAGAAGATTCCTTTTCCTGAAATGGATTTTCGGCGGAAACCGTTCGGGTTTTCTGATGTGTACCCGATTCTGCCTGCTCTTTTTCCGAAACTGCTTCCTTCCGTGCTGAAGCGGAGGCAAACGGATTGCTCCACTTCGGTTTCTTCCAGGCGAATGTGATACCCGATTCCTGTTTGCTGATCGCGCAGCCCGAAACAGCCATCAAACACAACAATGTGCAGACGACCGAAACAAGACGGCTGTGAAAGGGATAACCACGCATGAAAACCGATGTGGAAGTTGTAAGGCCGACAATGGCAATTTGCAAAAAGTGCACAAACTGGGGAACGGGCGTCAGGTATCAGATGTAGCAGTCCCAAACTGCCCAGCCGTACCGAAAACCGTCGCTGTGAGGTCTAACAACGGGGTATTTGTAGGGGAATCTATCGAGAGGGCCCGCAGGGTAGTCATTCGTCAAAAATGATGCAAGATCAGACTTGAACTTTGAAAAATGGGAAAAACAGGCACGATTGAGGCAAAACCCTGCTCCGGCTAATCCTCAGCTACAGGTAAATCCTTCCCGGAGACTTCACCCTGGAAGTGGAAACAGGTTCCCGCGATCATCCACTACTTCGTGGTGAGAACAAAATTAGCAGCAGGAACAGCCTGGCAAACTGGGTGAATTACCGGTTTTGCGAGGTGTTTCTTCTCTGTTTGCTGAGCCACTCACAGGCTGCATCGGGTAGCGATTCGTGTCCTCCTTCGAAAATGGTGATGCGGGCCGGCCCGGTATTCCGGCGGAGGTGGATTTTTCGAGAGTAGGTATTGTCCCCTGCTTTATCGGAGGCACCGGGTGAAGAGAGTTTCCGATTTTCCCAAAGTTGATCCATTTCATTCTTGGAAACGGTTTTTCCGTGATTGGCGGTGGCAATGACGTTATACGCCTTCAACGTATGATAGATCGGCACCGATCCCGAATGACCGTCGTGCACCCCCGCGCTCAAATCGATCGGCAAATTCCCGATCTTGTGCAGATGGAAGATGGGAGAGCGGTCTTTATATTCCAGATCGATTTTCTGATTGGTTCCCGGCGGCCCTCCCAAAGAAGCCAGGATCATTTTTGCGTAATGTTGCGGTTTGCCATCTTTGGTGTGAAAGCGGTACCAGGCTGCCAGATCGCTGATCCCGACCCAGGCAGAAACGGCTGAAAACCGTTCCGGGTAATGCCCGGCCATCAACATCGCCATGTGACCGCCGCCTGAACTTCCCGCCAGATAAATGCGTGAGCGATCGACCTGGTAGTTTTTCAAGGCATACTCAAGCGTGTCGATGATATCCTGACGGGCGAATCGGGAACCGCACGCCTGGGGTGATCTATTGGGGCCGCGAAAATTGGGATGTAGAAAAATCCATTTCCGTTTGACGGCCTCTCGTTGCCATTTGGAATTGTTCTGCGTGTAGTCCCCACTCCAGGAATGCAGAAAAATGAATAGGGGGGTCGATTCTGATCTGGCCCGATCGGGAATCCAGCAGCGTACAGACTGCGATACGCCATCGAGCGTACTGGTGATGTGAATTTCTTCCAAGGCAGGCAGATTTTCTGCACAAATCCCGTCCACCTGATAGAAAATCAAATTGACGGCAAGAAGAATCGGGATGATCAGCAAGAGAGTAGACTTCTTCATTATTGATGAACTTTCATGACAGAAGCAATAGGACAACCGTTTTCCAGGAGAAACAAATCGGTGATCATTCACAAAGCAAATCGGGTAAATCGGTGATCATCGGCGGAAGTAATCAACAATCAAAACGATTAACGTTCGAGGCGTTTCAGCAGGTTCGCGGCTTCTTCCGACCCATTGCGAACAGCCAGTCGGTAATATATTTTTGCCAGTGATCTGTTTCCCCGTTTTTCCGCCTGTATGCCCTGTTGCAGATACCGTTGTGAAACCCGCTGGGCGGTTCTCCCCGCTTGCAAAAGTGGACTCGCTTTATATGCTTTTCGATCGGCAATGCTCCCGGAGAAGTTTGAGACGGGGGCTGACGGTCGAGGCGCCTTTTCAATACCGTGCTGATATGACACAGGCCCCGCACCATGCAGAACTTTCTCAAACGGAAGCGGAGGGGCACCGGCCGGCTTGTCGAGTAAAGCCCGATCCATCTCGCTCAAATCCTGAATCGTCGCATGCAGGCTCAAACCGCTGTGTGACCTCTCCTGTGACAAGGTACTACCTCGTGGAAACAGACCGTTTCCAGGGCCAAAAAAAATGCGGGCATCCCTGGCAATACCGAGGCTTCCCAAATGAACCGCGCCCCTATCCGGGACAGTGACAGTCGTCGCCACCCCAATGGATTCCACGACAGGTTGCTGAACGGAAATTTGTGCGCTGCTGGATTGCTGCATCGAAAAGAAAACAGCAAAGCTGCAAATGCAGCAGCACAACAATCGGCAGTCTCCCATTTTTCTCTCCTGTCTGATTATCACTGGCTGGTGGCTGATTACCACCGGTTGGCAAGAAACAAGCTGCTACTTATTCCGGCCAAAACAGATACAGCACGTGAAAATGCTTTCAGCTCACTGTATGCTATCTTTACGGAAATCGGTCGGCGCCGAGAACTATTTTGACACTTCTTCACGATCAACACCAGAAAAAATGAACAAATTCCAGTCTGATTCCAATTCTGATTCCAATACCGACCCGGAAATGGCATCATCCGGAGATTCATTGACCGATCGTTTTGAATCTGCCGGAGAGGGGGGATCGTTTCTGGAGGAGACCGTCGATCCGGTTCAGGATTTGGCGGAATATCTATGGGAATCGCACGATGAGTGCAAACATTCCGAATTGGAAGAAGCGGTGTTCAGCGAAACGGAAGATGCTCCCGACCAGATCATTGGTCGACGATTTTCGATTTACCGCTGCGATGCCCTGCTCGGAAAGGGAGGTATGGGGCGTGTCTACCTGGCCTATCATTCGCAGTTGGGACGTCCGTGTGCGTTGAAGATCAGTTCACCTCGAAAAAAGGATTCGAAGCTCTCCGGCAACTGGTACAGTGCATTCAGGGAAGGACGTTCGGCGGCGCTGTTGGTTCATCCGAACGTAGTCACCGTCCACGCGGTTGGCAGACACAGGGGCCGCCAGTTCATAGAAATGGAACTGGTTTCGGG
>JALTOP010000176.1:0-4397 GCA_027000105.1 Planctomycetaceae bacterium
CGCTAGGAGGTGAGCTGATCTCATATACGGGATTTCTATGGTTTTCTGGTTGCGAGTGATAGCCAGGCACGGGCAGTATGGCGTGACGATTATCAGCCAATAATGGCTTTCGGAAGAAGACTAACGACGGGGTGTTTCGCATGTACGTAGAATTGGTTGTCAGCAACAGGCGATCGAGTGTTCGCCGATTGGTCATCCGAGACAAGGCCCTGATCGGAAGAAATGAAAAGTGTGACATTCGGGTTATCTCCAATGAGATCAGCCGAGAGCATTGCCGGCTTGAAATCGACGGTTCTGAGTTGATCCTTGTTGATCTGGGATCTACCAATGGCACCTTTGTCAACGGAATGCGGGTTGAATCGCATCAGGAAATCACCGTTCCTCCAACCAGCCGGATTCAAATGGGGCCAGCCACATTTCAGGTAAACTATCTCGACGAAGAGAGTGAACAGGGAACCGTAATCCCGGAGCAGACTGATCAACCTGATCAGGAGGACGAAGAACACCTGGAAGAGTTTCCGATCAGCATCGAAGAAGTTGCAGAAGAAACCATTCCGGAAAACATGTTGGAAGAAACCCAAGAATCAGCTGAGGAAACTGCCAAACCTGATCAAGAGGAAGTTTCATTTTCATCGAACAGTTCTCCGGATGATGAAAAGCCGGTTCAAAGCGAAGATGCCGCTTTCAATGAATTCCTCAAGGGAATTTAGCTTTCTGCACAGGTTCTTTTTCTCTTGCAGGCAGAGGGATGCTAAAGAGTTTCGCCCAATTCTCGCAGTCGTCCTGCAGAAAATGGCTTTGCCCAAAGCCAGCAATACAGAGAAGAAATGTTTTAGATCAGGTCGTAGAAACGCCAACTGCCATAAACCTTTCACCTCTCCAGGTCTGCTCCAATTTCTGAATCAGGAGCCATTGTTCTGCCAGGCATGGTAGTTACTGGTGTCGGGCGTCCTTTCTTCCTGTTTTGTTTTAAGTTACTCTTTCGAGAAACGATTTCATTTGAGAGAACACTTGAGAGAGAATTGCCCATCATGAAACTATCCAGTTCATTTCGCATTATCGTTCCCGTGATATTGTTGGGCGGCTTCCTGTTGTTATATGAAACCGTGTGGGGAAGCGAGAAAGACGGCGTCAAATTTGGCAAGTGGCAGTATCTGTTTCGAGCCTCTTCCAAAGCAATCGGGACGAAGCCACTTCCGCCGAAATCAAAAATCCAGCCTCTTAAAGACTTCGTCATTACCGGTGTTTACGAAAAGGATGTCAATCGTTTGAATCACGTTATCTGCGACGGCCAGTGGGGAACTTCTCGGGGAGTATTGAGGCAGATTTCCGGTCGCGCTGCTGCCATTAAACTGGGCCATGAAAAGAATTTTGAACTGGAAGCAGGTGTGGATGCCACAGGTATCGGCGGCTGGTTTCTTCTGTTTGGCTACGATGACGGTCACGGGTATGGAATCTACAATGTCACGCTCAAAACAAGCGGCAGTCCCTGGTTTATCACCGAATTCAGGAATAAAAAAGGAGTAGCCGGGAGTGATTACGAAATAGGCCGATATGAATCAAGAGGCAAAGAGGCGTTGAAATTACGGGTGATCGGGAACAAGGTTTCGATGTCCATTGGAAATCGTCTGTTGCTTGATGAGGTGGAGTTGGCCTCTGTTCACGACGGCGACATCATTCTAGGGACATACGATACTCAATACGGTCCCAAACCGGTCAAGATTTACGGCATTCGGCTGCGCAGCGTCAAATAATATTTTCTCACGAAATAAAATATGCCTACATACGATGTGATCAAGCACCATCGGCCCCGCTCTGCTTACATACATGTTCCGTTCTGTTTGAAACGGTGCGGCTATTGTGATTTTTCAATTATCGCGGGCAGAGACGATCTTGTCCCCCGCTTCCTGAAGGCGATTGATCTGGATATTTCCCGTTCGTTGGAACATTTCAATTTGCCTCCCCAACTTGAGACACTTTTTATCGGGGGAGGAACACCAACAATGCTTCAACCCGCTGATTTGGAAAAACTTCTTACCATTTTACTGCGGTATTTTCGCCTGGAAGATCGAGCGGAGGTAACCATTGAAGCAAATCCTGATGGATTAAGTATCGAAAAACAAAGGATTCTCTGTCAAATGGGAGTCAACCGGGTCAGTTTGGGGGTTCAATCTTTCGATCCTGAAATTCTTGAAAGACTTGGGCGTCAACATACACCGCAGCAGGTAGTCGATGTCGTCGAGCATCTCTCCACCCTGATTCCGAATGTTTCTCTCGATTTGATATATGGAGTGCCGGGCCAATCGATTGACAGTTGGAAAAAAACAATTCGACAGGCGATCAGTTTGCAACCGACTCACCTTTCAACGTATGCACTGACATTCGAAAAGGGAACCAGTTTTTGGAGCCAGCGTTCAAAAGGAGAATTGCGTCAGGTGGGAGAGACGATGGAAATCGAAATGTACCAATGGACGGTGAAAACATTGGAAGAGGCCGGATATCAACAATATGAAATCTCCAACTTTGCAAAGAGTGGTATGGAATCCCGACACAACTGTGTCTATTGGGTCGGAGAACCGTATTGGGCATTCGGGCCGGGGGCATCGCGGTTTATTGACGGAATTCGCACAACGAATCATCGTAGTCCATTCACATGGCTGAAACGCATCGAGTCGGGCCTGCAACCAGATGATTACTCCGATGACCTCACTTCAGAAGAAAGAGCCAGAGAGCTTTTCGCGATCGGTTTGCGTTACTTGCCCGGTGTGGAAAAATCGAGAATACGAAAGCAGACTGGTCATTGTATTGAATCGCTACTGCAATCGGAGTTGTCCGCTTTAATGAAAAAAGGCTGGATTGAAGAAACCGAACAGGCCTTTCGTCTGACGCCACAAGGCAGGCTATTTGCAGACGAAGTGGCATGTGAAGTCATCTGATCCCCTGCCCTGTTTGTATTGACACTTGATACCACGCGTTCGAAAATACCGTTTCTTCTCTCTTGCAGAGATCTTCATTTACTGAGAAAAGGCGCGAAATTCGCGTCTGTTTGTGGCACGACCATTTTATGGGGATAAAGATCATCAATACTCTCATTCGATTTCGATTTGTTGCAACCGTATCGGCTTGGCTCCTGTTCACTCAGCCCTTGTTGGCTCAGCAAAAATTGAAACAGGAAGTGCCGTGGGCCGTTCTCAAAAATGCAGCAGATCAGGAACCGTTGCCGGGAACAAAGCCGTTAACGGACACCAGCGACCTTACTTCAAAAATGATCGCGGGCATCGATCGATTTCTGCTCAAACAGATTGCCCAAGCGGAAAGAAATCGCTCCGAATTTTGGAAGCGGGATCTTTCCTCTCACGAAGCGTATGTGCGATCCATTGAGGCGAAACGAAAAGAACTTTCCACGATTCTGGGGATGACCGATCCGCTGGTGACAGAAACACGTTTTTCCTATCTCGGCACTCCCCCTTCTCACTCGAAGAAAAGCTTTGCCACTCCCAGGGACCGTACTTATTCTGTTCACGAAGTCACCTGGCCAACCCTGGATGATATGAATGGAGTCGGGCTACTGCTGACGCCAAGTGGGAAAGTTCATGGCGATATCATCGCGATTCCCGAGGCAGATCAACTTCCCGAAGATCTTGTCTCTTCTGAAAACCTGAACAATTCCTACTCGCAAAAACTGGTTCGCTCGGGGTTCCGTGTTCTTGTTCCGACGTTGATCAACCGGGAAAACAATCGCTGGACATTGAGCAACCGCGAATGGGCGCATCGTCCCAGCTTTGAACTGGGACGAACTTTGGTTGGATACGAAGTGCAGAAAATTCTGGCAGCGGTCAACATTCTGAAACAGACCAACGGCACAAACAATCGCCCACTTGGGGTGATCGGTTGGGGAGAGGGCGGCCGAATCGCCTTGTACGCTGGTGCGTTGGATTCCCGTATCGATAGCACAGCGGTTTGTGGATACTTCGCTTCACGACAAAAACTCTGGCAGGAGCCGGCTGACCACAATCTGTTCGGCATCCTCAACAGTTTCGGCGACGCAGAAATCGCCAGCCTGATCGCACCACGTGCTTTCATCGTTGAAGCTGGCAAATATCCTGCCTATTACTATCGCGCCGATGCAGAAAATGGGTTGGAAGTGATTGAAGATCACTACACCAAATTCAAGGGGAAGCCAGGCAAATTACATATTCCCACCCCTGATGAAATCAAAGCTGAATTTGAGCGTGCCAAGGCTTTTGTCGTCAACTTGAAACCTGAAAGACCAATACTTGAACTGATCGAGACAAACTCGGCGGTATCAGACAAAACACTCGCAACTTTCATCCGCAGTTTGAATCCGACCGCGGCTTTGTTGGCAAATCTCCAACCTTTGGATTTAACCTCACGCA
>JALTOP010000176.1:4407-20355 GCA_027000105.1 Planctomycetaceae bacterium
AATCGGCACGCGCGTATCGAACAATTTTCCGGGAAGAAGTGATCGGCGAGTTCGCCCAAACGCTTCTCCCCCCTAATGCCCGTTCGCGAAAATATCAGGAAGGCCCGAAAACGATCAGTTACCAGGTGGAAATGGACGTCTTTCCCGATGTCACCGCGTACGGCATTTTGACACTGCCGAAAGATTTGAAGCTCGACGGGTCGGAAAAGCGTCCGGTTGTCGTTTGCCAACATGGCCTTGAAGGCCGCCCGCGTCATACCGTAAGCAAAGAAGGTTACCGAGCCTACAAATCATTTTCGACGCATTTGGCCGAGCGGGGCTTCATCACTTTCGCGCCGCAGAATCCATACGTTCTGTTTGACCGTTTTCGCACGTTGCAATTCAAGGCACAATCAATCGGACTCACGCTGTTTTCGATTGCAGTTCCACAGCACCAGCAGATAACCGACTGGTTAAAAACACTTCCCTTTGTCGATGGTGAACGGATCGCGTTTTACGGTATTTCCTATGGTGGGAAATCAGCGATGCGAATCCCGCCGCTGGTTCAGAATTATGCCTTGTCGATTTGCTCTGCCGATTTTGGAGAATGGGTCTGGAAAACCAGCGCAACGGACAACCGCTCTTTGCGATACAGCTACACCAATAAAGGGGAATACGAAATTTTCGAATGGAACCTCGGCAGCACGTTCAACTATGCGGAAATGGCTGCCCTGATTTGCCCCCGTCCATTCATGGTGGAGCGTGGCCATTTCGACGGCGTGGAACCGGATGATCGTGTCGCCCAGGAATACGCCAAGGTTCGTTTTTTGTATCAGGCACAATTAAAAATTGGAGACCGAACCGAAATCGAATACATCCTCGGCCCGCATGCAATTCACGAAAAAGGTAGTTACGAATTTCTTCACAAACATCTCGATTGGCCTGAACCGAAAAATTGACTCTGCTTAAAGCACAGAACAAGAGTACAAAACAGAAAACAGAAGGCGTATGGAAACCGAGCAGGAATGGTTTGATGTTGTTGATGAACAGGATCGTGTTATCCGAAAAGCACCGCGGGAAGAAGTGCATCAGAAGAAGTTGCTTCATCGGGCGGCACATATCTGGGTGTTCAACACCGCGGGAGAACTGTTGATTCATCGTCGTGCCGCAGGGAAAGAGGAGGAACCGCTCAAGCTCACTTCCTCGGCGTGTGGCCATCTCAGTGCGGGAGAAAGTTACAGGCAGGCAGCTGAACGTGAGCTTTATGAAGAACTCGGCTTGCAGGCTGAATTAAAGTATTGGCACAAGATACCGGCCGGCCCGGAAATTGGTTATGAGCACACCGCTCTTTTTTCCTGTCTTTGCGATGACACGCCAAATCCCGATAAACGTGAAATAATCTCCTATGAATTTACCAGTCTGAATGAATTGAAAAGACGGGTTGAAAGCAATCCCGGAGAATACACGAATCCATTTCGACTTTTTTTCAGATGGTACCTGCAAACAATCTCCGAACTCGATGGATGAAAGCCATTTGCGACTTTCGATTGAGACATGCCTCAAAGCGAAGCATATCGATCGCAGCCCATAGCACTGGATGAGCCCGTCTCCCGTTTGCCGAACGAAACAAGTCGGCCATTTCAATGATCTCTACCCTGTTTTTCAGGCGATTGCGTTGATTGCTTCAATCACTTTTTGTCCCATCTGACTTGTTGAAATGCTTTCAGTTCCGGCTGCGATATCTGCAGTACGATGACCGGCATCAAGAACCTGTTCGACTGCCTTCTCAATCAGTTCCGCTTCCTGGGGAAGTTCCAGCGAGTGTTGGAACATCATCGCAGTAGCAAGGATTGTCGCCAGAGGATTGGCAATTCCCTGACCTGCGATGTCGGGAGCCGATCCATGGATCGGCTCGTATAAACCGGGGCCATCTTCTCCCAGAGAGGCAGATGGCAGTAACCCAAGAGAACCGGGCAGAACGGATGCTTCATCGGTAAGGATGTCGCCGAACAGATTACCGGTAACAACGACATCGAAATCCCGCGGACGGGTAATCAGGTGCATCGCCATCGCGTCAACCAGGACGACGTCATAGTTCAAGTCACTGTATTCCCGGGATACGACATCCTGTGAGACCCGACGCCACAATCGGGAAACTTCCAGAACATTCGCCTTATCGACAGAAGTCAGGGATTGACTCCGCTGCATGGCTGCCTTGGCCGCCACACGCACAACCCGTTCGATCTCGTTTGTGCGGTAAATCATTTCGTTGAGCGCAACTTCCTGTCCCTGCTCTTCCCGTAATTCGGAATCGCCGAAATAAACACCACCGGTCAACTCACGGACAAAAAGAATATCGACCCCTTCAATGATATCCCGTTTTAATGGAGAAGCCTCGATGAGTGTGCGGTGCGGTTTGATCGGACGCAGATTGGCGAACAGTTCCAGTTCCTTGCGAATTTTCAGCAAGCCGACTTCCGGGCGGGTTTTTGCATTGGGGTCATCCCACTTCGGCCCGCCAACCGCTCCCAGTAAAATCGCGTCTGCAGTTCGGCATGTTTCAAGCGTCGAATCGGGCAGCGGGTCTCCGTATTTGTCGATGGCACACCCCCCGATCTCACCGTGTGAGAGACGGAAATCGTGTGAAAATATCCGTCCGATTTCGCCAATTACTTTCTCTGCTTCCGCGACAATTTCCGGCCCAATACCATCACCAGGGAGTAAGACGATGTTAGCTTGCATAACTACTGTTTTTCCCGAAATCTCAACAACTAAAACTGTACATTCGCCCTGCGCGATAATGCAACGGGGTAATACCTGTTTGGAAAATTCCAATTCTCCGCACAACAGGCACTGCAAGCATAGCCGTCACATTCGGAACTTCAAGCGTGGAAAGAGTTGGAATCCGCAACTACGGATGAATGAATCCTGAAATACAGGTCGATACATCTCTAGCGGATGGAAAAAAGGACTAATGAAACGCCGTTTTGAAAAATACCGGAAGATATGATTCGATCTTTTTTTCTGTCTGTTGGAATGTTTGTCCTGTTTTGCGGGGCCGCTTTTCTGGTGATTGACCGGATTGTGCTTAAAACGGGACAGGAACAGGGCAATCAGAAAATTGCTGCGGTTCAAAGCTATTTCCTGCAGGTAAACGGTGACAACAAACACGAATTGACACCTCCAGATTGGTCCGCCTACGGGTTGATGGCGGTTGGATCGTTGACGATTCTTTATACCGTTAAACCACGCAACAAACAGGGCTGAAAGTCAGTTCCTGATCATGATAGTGATAAAGGCTCCCGGGTTTCCGGGAGCCTTTATTCTTTGTGGAGCTGGTCTCAAAATCATTTTGACTCGAAAACGTTCCGGCTGGGCGTTACACTCCAGTTGCTTCTGTTTACCCGTCAACGAGTTTCGTGAAAGATGGCAAAATGACAGGCGAAGACGACCTATTCACTCCGGAGGGGAATCAATCATCCAACTCAAGCGCCGATGCGGGGGCTCATTCAGCAGGTGGGCGTAAAAGCGGCTGCGGAATGAAGTTTTTTCTCATTCTTTTGGCCGCTGTTGGAGGACTGACAATTCTTTGCTGCTGCGGCATTGGCATCAGCCTGTACTCAATCACTCCGGAACTGGAAGAAAACCCCGCTCTGGTCAAGCAGAACCTGGCAAGGATGCTGGAAATTGATCTGCCAGAAGGCTACGAAGCAAAAAAATCTTTCAGGATGAATCTGTTTTCGCTCATCTCCATGGATGGGGTCTACATCGAAAACCCGGATTCCGGCGTCATTCTGCTGATGGAATTCAGTGGAACTCTGGCGGAAAATAAAGAACTGCAGGATTCATTCAAGAAAGAGTTGCAGGGAAGTGGTTCGAGCGATGAACTGAATATTGAAGAGAAGAAGACCCGGGAAGTAACGATTGACGGGAAAACGGTTCCGTTCGTCTTCATCAAAGGGACGGAAAAGGAGACGAATCGGGCTGTCAGGCAGGTTCAAGCTATTCTTCCCGGGAGAAAAGGCCCCATCCTGTTTGTCATGAATGTCGGCGAAGATCTCTGGGACGAAGAACAGGTTTTGAAAATGCTGGAATCCATCAACATTCCGAAAAATTGAATCAACCGGATTGAGCATTGAGCGTGTCGATGGCCATAGCATGCTCTCCTGCTTCAGTATTTTTCGCGGGGCATCGGAAGCGGTGCATCATAAAACAGGAACATCAACTGTATTTTGCCGTGCTCTATTCCGGTTCCGTTTTGGGAATCCGTTTGAAAAGCCGCTCGACAATGATCAAGGCAGTAAAAAGCAGGACAGCACCCAGGAAAAACGGGGCTCCGGGTAGGGTCATGAATGCGTTTTTCGATGTGAAATAGCTGAACAATCCCGTCGTAAAGATCAGTGGTGCGGCGATATTGGTAAGACTGACGATCGATGTCAAAGCTCCCTGAATTTTCCCCTGCTCTGACGAACCGACATGATTGGCAACAATACACTGAATGGCGGGGCCGGTCACTCCGCCAAAGGCACCAAAAACGATAATCAATAGCACCATCCAGCCTTCGCTTGCCCATCCATAAGCCAGGAAGGTGATCGTCGAGATCAGCAGACCCAGTTTGAGTGTTTTGCGTTCTCCCAACGACGCGATGATCGGTTTGATGAGAAAACCCTGAACGATGGCAGCCATCAATCCGACCAGTGCCAGGGTAATACCGTTGTCGAATTCATCCCATCCGTAACGATAATTGGTTGACAGAACCCAGACATTTTCCAATCCGCGAAAAGCGAGTGAAGCGAAAAAAAGTGCCGTTGATAGCCCTGCCACAACCGGATAATTTTTCAGGCGGTTGATTGTCTGGAATGGGTTCGCCTTGGCAACTGTGAAGCTGCTTCTTTTTCCGATCGGCAACGATTCCGGCAAGATGAAAAAACCGTACAGCCAATTCAACAAGGCAAGCCCCGAGGCAACAAAAAACGGCATCCTCAAATGGACAGAACCGAGTAAACCACCAAGCGCCGGGCCAAAAATGAACCCGATGCCGAACATGGCTCCCGCCAATCCAAAGTTTCTGGCTCGTTGTCCGGGAGTAGAAATATCCGCAATATACGCATTAGCTGTTGAGATGTTGGCTCCCAGAATTCCCGCTAAAAGACGCCCCCAGAATAGCCATGTGATATTAGGCGCAAGGCCTTGAAGAAGAAAATCAATCCCCAGGCCAAACATGGAAACAAGGATGATCGGACGCCGTCCATATCGGTCAGACAAAGCCCCCAGAACCGGAGCAAAAAGAAACTGCATCAGTGAGTAGGTTGCAGCGATCAGGCCGACGTACCAACCTGCCAGCGAGGTACTTCCTCTCGAAAATTCCTTCACCAGTTCAGGCAGCACCGGAATAATGATTCCAATGCCCAGAATATCGATGAACATGGTGACGAGAATGAAGATAATCGCCGATGGACGCTTTTCCTCCCGTGATTTCATTCTTGCTGCATCTCTTTCAGGCAAATCGGAGTCGGCGTCGGATAAATGTTGAATTCCGCTGGTTTTCTGATAACTGGTATCTTCTGATACAGGCCAAAAGACGAAAATTTTCGCTTTCACGTCTGCCCAACGTAATGGACAAAAACGGAAAAGTAAACTGCAGGACGACAGTCTTTGCTCATCCGCGTTCTCTCAATCGCCTAAAGCAATCATTCATTATCGAGAAACGTTTTCGTGGGCAGAACACCGAATGAGGCGCTCCCGGAACAGTACGCCTATGGTCGTTCATAGGCTAAAAAGGTGACAGCATGCGCACAGGCAGCTGAGGCGATTTCCGGACTGACAGTTTCCGATAGTGAAATGACATCCGCCTGGTCAAGTTCAGGAATTTCCTTGATCAGCATGTGAGCCAGAAATTCACTGCTTCCAGAAACAATAAGATATTCCGGCTGATAGGAAATCTGCGTCAGTACCTGTCGGATCGCCCGTTTGAGCAGTGCCATTTGATGTTCTGCAAACTGTTCAGCAATACTCTGTATTTGTGTTGCTCCCAATTCATGAGTATCGCAACAGACCATTTTTGCGATACGCTGTGAGGCATGCCTGCAATCGGCCGGGCGAGCATCAGCCGTATCGTAATTGTCCGATTCTTCCGGGAGGAGATTCAGAATCAGATAGATATCCTGAGTGGTTGCAAAAAATTCAGCCGCCAGCGGAATCTCTTTTCCATCCAGCATCACCGAGCGGGCTACTGCGCACAATGGGGTACGCTTTCCCCCCGTATAAACCAGTTCCCCGTATCGAAGGCGTTCGAAGTCGGTCAATCCGTTACTGGCCGGAACCCCCTGCTTCAAAGGGATGATATCCGTTGTCGTTGAGCCGATATCAATTAACAGTCCAGAACTGGAAGCAGTGGCCCGTGCCGCCCAGGTAGCAAGAGCATGCCAATTTGCAGCTGCCGTCAACAGTGGAAACTCGATCGCAATTGAAGGAGAAACGAATTCCCCGGCGGTTTGCCAAATTTGTACGGGAACCTTACCGGCTGCTTTAACAACTTCCTCTGTAATAAAGCGAACTCCTTCCGCTTTGGAAGAGAAGCAATCAGCCAATTCGCCTGTCATCGTTACGGCGATACGCTCTGCCTCAGGATATTTCGCGATTTCATTTTGCAGAACATTTGCCAGATTCTCCTTCTGTTTCCATAAGGCGAAGGGGAGATTGCGAGCCTGCTGGTTCAGATCCGTCATTTTGATATTCGCCCCGCCGATGTCGATTCCTATAATATTCTTCAAGTTGGAATTCACTTTCAATTTCCATGATCTGACAAGTTGCCTTTCCACCTCGGAGATCTGGTTCTGATGTTCTCATCTCACTTCAAAACAAACAGCAAAAAAAGCAAAAGGAGTGTTTTCTTTTACCCGTGACGAAATGAAAGGCTATTAGACCGGTTGATGTACGGCTTCTCATGCCCCAATCGGACACCTGTCACGCTCCCCCAAAATGTTCATTGCTGAAATTGCAAACACAGACAACCAATGAGCCGATGCGCAAACGTAACCACTCACCTGTTCGGTTATCAAATATCGCAGGCGAGCAAACCTTTTATGGAAATCCGAACAGATGATAGAGAAACGAAAGAGAAATTAGTCATTGACGCAGCAAAATACAAACCTTCCAGTGTGGACTACATCGATCATTCTGATTAATGTATGATCGAATGCGACGGGCAGGAAATGGCGTTCTGAAGGATGCCTGATCATCCCCATATTTCGGGGAGGGGAATGCAGCCTCGCATTCTTTTTTCATTCTGTGGAAGAATATTTTCTGTGCAAATCGGTGCAGGTACCAACGCGTACCAAAGAGAGAAGCAATATGTCGGAATTCCCTCTTGCCTCCAAAGTAGCAGTGGCATTTCGTGGCTACAACATGACGAACTCGGGGCGGACGGCAGAATTGCTCGATCATCCCGAAATCGCCCACCATCTCAGAAAACGTCTGACCGTTGCCCAGGAGCACTATGCGGATTTAACGGGAAAACAGGTTGACTACTTCCAGATTTTGCGATCCGGACGGCCCTCATCTCTTGAAACCTATACGGAAGACCTGGCACTTATCGTCTCCATTGAACTGGCTCATTGGGATGCGCTTCTTGATCTGATTGGTGATCAAAAAGAGCAGATTGAAGTTGTCATGGGTTACAGTTTGGGAGAGGTAACGGCGACAGTTGTTTCGGGGCTGTTCACTTACGAGGACGCGATGAAACCGATTCTCACTCTGGCGCCTGATGCGGCTGAACTGGCCGGAGATGTCACAATGGGTATCCTTTTCTCCCGAGGACCGGCACTGGATCTGGATAGAATCAAGCAACGCTGCGAAGACATCTCCAGCCAGGGGAATGGAATTATTGCTATTTCTACCTACCTGTCTCCCAATACATTGCTACTGATTGGACAGGGGGAAACCGTCGATCTTTTCAAGAAAACAATGCATGAATCCGACTTTCTGCCGAAGTCTGTCCATCTGAGAAAAAACCCCAATCATTGGCCTCCCCTGCATACACCTATCCTGTTGCAGAAGCATTTACGCGACCGGGCCGCCTTGATTTTACAAACAACTCCCTTTCAGAATACCAAACCACTGATTCCAGTTCTCTCCTGCGTGACAGGAGAACTTGCCTACGATAACCCCAATGCCCGATCGCTTATGGTCGATTGGGTCGACCATCCCCAATTATTGTGGGATTGCGTTCACACAATGTTGGTGATGGGGATCGAGCAGGTGTTGCATCTGGGCCCCGAACCAAACATCATTCCAGCGACGCTGACCAGACTTGCAGAAAATGTTCAATCGCAGATGGATCAACCCAGCTGGAAGGGGTACGGAATGCGTACGATCTCCCGTTGGTCGGCCCGCAGAGCATGGCTAACCAATCTCATCAGCCGCGACGCTGTTCTGCTTCGTTCTCCTCATGTTGAACAGATTATCCTGGAAGACTGGCTGTTAAGTCACTGTCCGGAAGAAATTGAATCATCATGACAATTTTTCTACGATCCTCAAGAATCGAATAATACCGAACCTGCAACCGCCTTCCGCCTTAATTGACTTCAAAATTGGTTAGGGTTACGATCTGTCGGTTGAGATATTACTGGCTGAGGATTTCCCTTTTTGATTGCTTTCTACATCTGCCGGAGAAGAAATGCAGACGATTGACTTCATCAAAATGTCGCTTGAAATGAGCGGTAGCTGGATTTTGGCCTTGGCGAAGGATATGCAGGATGCACCGTTGACGATGCCAACTTCTGCAGGGGGTAACCACCCCATGTGGTGTGTCGGTCACCTCGCCTACAGTGAGGCGAATCTGGTTAATGTCTTGATCAAGGGGGAAGAACATCCTTTTCCGGAATGGGAACGGCTTTTCAAACAGGGAGGCGAGGTTTATACCGAGAGCAGTAAATATCCCGCCTACGAAGATGTCATTTCCAAACTGGAAGAAGTCCGGGCATCAACACTCGCCCTGCTTGATACTCTCACTGATGACGATCTCGATAAACCGAGCCACGCCGAGGAAGAGATGAAAGACTTTTTCGGCACGGTTGGAGCATGTCTGGCTGTGATTGTCATCCACTATTCGTTCCATGGCGGACAAATAGCAGATGCCCGTCGTGCTCTGGGGCGTGCCCCATTGATGGGGTAGCATCGAAAACAAGAATCTGGTTTAGACCAATTTTCCCAAAAACTGCTTTGATGGCCCAGAGCTAGCCTGATGTTCTTCCGGCAGTTTTTCTATCAATTCCAACCAGGTTTCCTTGTGTAGCTCAAGCACCCTGATGGCATTGTCGACCAGTTCCGGTTTATGTTCGATATCTGCCTGTGCGAGGTTTTTGTAGGCGAACGCGAACAGCGCCCGTAGTGATTCAATCATTTCCGGAGCACGTTCGTCATCAAGGCCAGCGAGCAACTCGGTGACGAATTCTCTGGATTTACTCAACGCGAAATGCGACTGTTCATAGTTCTTTTCCTGCAACGCTTCCTTACCTGCGATGGCATGGCGGATCGCTCCTCCTACCACCATTAAATGCAACTGATGTGGAGGTGCGGTCATGACGTGCGATTCAAGATATTCGTTGTTGTACATGGTTCCATTCTCCATCTTAAAACATCCTAGGGTCTGAGAAAGTTGCAGCGATTCTACTTGCTGGTGGACGAAATCGGTTTCAGGGCACTCAGGGCGCTCTGTTGGGATTGTATTGTGCTGATAATTGTTTCCATTTGGGCAAATTCATTCAACAGCCTGGTCTTTTTGCTTTCCAGAAGAACATTCAAGTCCGCAATCCGCTCCTCATTTTTTTGAATCGAACTGTCCAGCACATCTCTTTCGTTCGCAAACGTTCCATCAGCAATGTCAGTGAGAGAGGTCATTGTATCGTTGAACCTGGCGGCGAATCCCGTCGATTCAGTCGTGAAGAACTTTTTAACTCCGTCCAGATCATCTTTCAGTTTGTCTTCCAAACGTTCCTTCGTGAAGACGAGCTTTCCACCCGCACCGACACGAATCCCGATATCAATCAGCGTTTTGATTGTTTCATTTCCCGTACCAATCCGCCTGCTCAGTGCAGTATCCAGACGGGCGCCGACTCGTGCCGTTATGGTATCCCCTTGCAGTATTCCGCGCTGGTTGTTTTCCGCATCGAACTTCGTCAACTCCGCCGAAAGATCCACGTATTTATTGTAATTATCCACAAAGTTTTGGACATTCGTAACAATGCTGTCTGTATTTCTTGATATCTCGATATTCGCCGGCGAGGTTCCAACATTGTTAAGGTCCAAATCTATTCCCTCTACCACGTTATCGTAGGAGTTATCGCTGGATGAAATAAGAAATGCGGTCGCCGGATTGGAACCGACCTGTAACAGCGAGTCTTGAGCATTGATGATCGTGGTAAAGTTCAGGCCCAAGCCCCCGTCGTCAATCAGCATCCGTCCGGATTTTCCGGTTTCTGCGGCGGTCAGACTCAACCGGGTCGAGTTGAAACTGGAACCGTCGTCGAAGGTCGAAGCATTGATCAGCGAACCGGCGTTATTTATCTTGGTGACCAGATCATTCAATGTGTCGGTCGATTCAATGTCAATCTGTGTAACCCTTCGACTGGTCACCCGCTGTTTGCCGTCGCTACCAACGACGGAATCTCCCAGTAATCGCAGATCGGCTGCAGTGCTCGTATCGCCAAATTCTTCAACCGTCAGTGTTCCGGTGCCGCCTGCCTCATCAATCAAGACAAAACCATCGCCAGTATCGTTCAATTGTGCTGTGACCGATATGGAACTGTTGGCATTGATACGGGTAATGACATCCCCTACCGTTTCAACTGAAGAGCTGATATCAATGATACCGACGTTTCCATCCGTGTCGGTAATCTGGATCAGACCTTCTTCAACAGCTCCTCCATCGGGAGCATAAGTTGAAATCGAAGTGGCATCGTTCACGTACCGCAGTGCCAGCGAACCGCCGTCGATGCTGTCAACTGCATCGTCAACCACGATTCCCAGATCGTTGGCGACGGTCGAAGAACCAACATCCGCAATGATCAAATTGCTTGAACTGCTACCGGAAGTATCGGAAATCAGTATCCCGTCCTTTTTACTGTTCAGCGAAGCGGTCAGCAGCAGATCACTCCCATTATCCTGAGCGGAATTGATGGCCTCAATCACATCAGTCAACGTCTCTGCCCCTGATAGATCAACAGTAGCCGTTTGCCCTGAACGATCCGTCAGCGAAATTGAACCGAGTTGATCGATGCCCTGCCCCCCTCGCAAGTTTCGTAACAAAACGGAATTCATCCCGCCGGTCAAACGATTCCCCGTGATCGTCGATCCCGAGACAGTTGCATCCAATCCGAGTTGGCGGATCGCGGAACTATTATTGATGTCCTCAATGGAAAGCGTTCCTGATCCCCCGGTTGTGTCCGTCAACACAATACGGCCGTTGGTCAAAGCCGCCGTCAGCTTTCCACCATTATCGCTGTTATCATTGATCGCCGAGATAACATCCTTGAGAGTTTTGGCATCGCTGAGATCAACCTCCAGTTCGGTAGCATCCTCCAGGGTGATACGGATATCGGGAGCCCCAGCCAGCAAATTCAACCCGTTCCCGTCGTTGATCTGCTCGAGTGAAAAGTTCTCGGTCGTTTCGTAAACGGTGTCTCCCGTGAGCGTTGATGCGGCCACCGATTTGTCGATGCCCAAATCGGCAGCGGCCAAGCCACCATCCAGATCCACTACCGACAAATTATTGGCCGTGCTACCACTGGCATCTTCCAGAATGAATTGTCCATCCACCACTCTGGCTGTCACAGCAATATCGACGTTGTTATTGATCTTGTTCAGGACATCGTCGACAGTAAGTGCCCGAGTCAAATCGATATCTGCTGATGAGCCGCTACGGTCTGAAATGCGAATTTTTCCACGACGAATTCCGGAACCGTCATTTAATGTTTCCAGCAGAGTGGATTGATCCAAAAATCCCCCCTGCGAAATAGTCAGTGTACCGGTTCCGATTGTTTCCTGATCCGCATCGGCAAATCCCCGGCTGAGTGATTGCTCAGCGGCGGCTTTTTGCAATGCCTGAAAGCTGTATGTGCCAACCACAGCTGTTTTGCCGACCGTTGCAGTCAGTTGTGATTCGTCAGAATTGGTAACCGAAAGCTGTTCGAAACTGGTCTCATTTCCCAAAACTGTCATCGATGTCGATAACGTCAGCAGATTGGCTTCCAGTGCGTTCAGCCCGGTTTTTTTGGCTTCGAATTCCTGACTACGCGCCTCGATCCGCTTGATCGCCTGTTGTTGATTCAGCGACAACGCGTCCACCAGCCCGGCTATATCCAGACCACTGACAAGCCCCGTTGTCGTTGTTATTCTTGACATGAAACTGAATCAAACGTGAAATCGAATTGAAGAGAACCTTGCCATGACAGAAACCGCTACAGAGTGGTATTCTTACACGGCAACCGCCCTGCCCTGCAGTCTCCCTACATCGATAGTTATCGACCAACTCCTGCTGATCTGTTATCGTGAGCAGACGACTCTGTTTCACTTTCCCGATATTCCGGGCCGATCATGAGGAGACCGGTAAGTTGCATGCGATATTCCGGTTGTGCCGATTACCGGGGTCATCCGGGTTATCAGGCGACATTTTGCCGGGATTGCCCCATCTGTTTACGCACAAAAAGTTGATTATTATCAAAATGCAATAACTTCAAATTTGAATGTTCCCGATCCAGAAAAGCATCAATCGGCGGGGAAGCAAGTTTGGGGCGGCCCGGAAAATAATCATCGAAACCAAGCAATCCACCTTCTACCAGTCGTGGCCAGGCCCATTCAATTGCCTGCTGTGTCGGGTCGTGATGATCCAGATCGATGTAGATAAAAGCGAACTCCTTCACCGGGCACTTCTCCAGGCACTCCGGTACATATCCATCCCAAAGGGAAAAAATATCATCACGAATTGCCTCAGTTGAAGCCCCCGCCTGCTGAGATGAATCCAAACTGACGCCCCGGTGCTGACGAATGGAATTCAAAATAATACGACGGAAGTTCTCTTTCCCCCCACTGCTTAAATCGCCTTTGGGGTATTTCCCTTCATCCATGGCAGTCGGTTCATCCATCCCAATAAAGCTGTCAAAGGCATGGGCTCGACGATGAAGTACCTGAGCAACCGCAACGATGCGTTTGAAAAGTGCCCCCCGAAAGACACCGATTTCCGCGAAATCACCCGGGACATCGACAATTTCATTCATCGCCGCGCCAAGAACTTCATCGGGCAGATATCCTGTCCCCATTTCCGTCTCCCTGATTATAACTGTCGGTTGAGCGTTACCTGTTGGTCGAAATTGTCAGGAATGAATCCGGTGCTACCCGGCATCCATCTGATGTGCAATGTAATAGAACTTACGCGGCTGATGTTTCGATTGGTGCCTCGCCGTGAAATTCCAGTTCGTATCCGTATTTTATAAAGTCGGGGGCCATCCATTTCTGTACGGCCCGAATTGCCCGTTCTGTCAGATAATCCCCTGCTGAATCTCGCTGATTTCGTGTCGGGTTCAGAATCGGGAACTCGGGCAATTTCGATTCTACAAACGGAAGTTTTGCAAAATCACTTCGTAGTTGTTCAACACGCAAAATGGTATCGAAATCAATATCGCCATGCCGTTGCGACTGTGTCATCAAAAGCTGTTGCTGTGGTTCACTCAAGCGGGACAATTGCGACTGCATGATCGCAGCCCATTCTGCAAAGACTTCAAATGAATCGGGATTCGGACACATCTGGCGAAAGTAGTATCGATCCTTTCCTCGCATGCAGGTACTGAACCAAATCGAAACGGCTCGGGAATACGGGTTTCTGCATGTTGTAAACAGATGCCAATCTGCAGGGATGCCACTCACATCGTTACAGTGAAAACCGCCATAACGCTTCCCTTGGTAATGTTCAGTCAAAATCTGGTAAAGGGAATTCGTTCCCCCCTTAACCGTACTGACAAAGGCATATTTCAACTCTGGTGATATAATCATGACTGTTTTGCTTCCTGCATTTTCGTTGCCTTGTTTTTGCCCCGACTGCAAACCGAACCGGGCATCTGAACGACTGCGACACACGACTCAGCACGCCTCGCCACCTCTTTCGGTTTTCAGTGTCGCATGAATTTCATAAACGTGATTTCAGTATCGGGATAATGTAAATACGGTTTCTCCTCACATTGGGCGAGATAGAACCGATTTCCCTGCATCAGTTCGTCATAATCCTGTAAATCCCGGTTGAACACTGGCGGATTGCCATCACGCCGCCAGCGTTGTTTGCCCAGAATTTCCGCTATTAGAATGACATCACTCGCCCGACACATCCGCTCTATCATTGGGCCGACCGTATCGTCATCGATATGAAGCAGGACCGTATAGGCCAGAATTGCATCAGCAGGCGGATACTCATCGTTGAATCCGATCAACTGAAAATCATAACCGGGATGTTTTTTTCTGGCAGTTGAAATCGCTTCCGGATTGATATCGACTCCGAGGTAATAGTCCGTCGGAATCGCCTGACACAGTCGCCCGTAACCGCAACCGATTTCCAACATTTTTCGCACCAGGTTGGGCTTGAGCATTTCCCACAAAAATGGACGGACATCCCATCCTTCCGGGAACTCGCCCAACTGTTTGTTCATGGGAATAATGTTTGCCAGTCGATCCTGCTCCCAGTAGCTGGTAAAATCGTTTCCAGCTTTGCCGGGCGTTTCTCCAACGGAGGTATCCTGTTCACGAGAAACAGGTATTGGGGGTTCCGGTTCTTTCCTCTCTGTATGATTCTGGCGGTTCTGGCTATTTGCTTTCAAAATTAAAGCTGAAAATCCTTTGGGCAATTTGGAATTGGTAGCCGCCGCTTCATAGCCAAACCGCTGACAATACTCTCCCGCCTGTTTCCAAATTTTTACTGCCAATTGCCTAGCCGGCCCGTCAGGTTCCTTCGTAAAGCGATTGACCGATAAATTGGTCACTTGTCCCTGATGTTTCTGGTCTTCATAAAGACGATGAGGAACCGATTCCAGTCCTATCCGTTCTTCTCCCAAAGCACTCAGTCCCATCTGTTGAGCAAGTGAATCGATTAGCTGAGGGTTTTCACACATCTGCTCATAGCGAATCAAATGATGAGGCAACTTCGCCATTTCAACCAACGCCGCAGCCGTTTCCAATGCCCGATTTTCAATCCACTTCTCGTCAACAAAATTATCCAGCTTCGGAGCCAGGTCCAGCGCAGAGAGAACCACATCCCGGATATCCCGAACACACAAAATCAAATTCTCTGCTTGATACTGCTGTAAAAATTCCTGCCAGTCAGTAAAGTTGACCATCTTCACACCCCAGTATTCGAGTCGATTCAATTCGGGCAGAATCAAAGAATCGAAAAACTGTGGGAAAGACTGCCTGCTCGTTCCCGCCTGCCAATCCTGTTCGGAAATGGTGATGCCAAACGATTCGAGTTGCTTGCGAAGATGTTCCGAACCGCCCCCCAGATGAATGTTCGGCTCCAGAAGAACGATCCCCTTTCCAGGAACCGTCAGTTTATCACAAAGCAACGTTGTGCCACTCCGCATCATCCCGTATATCGCCAACTTCATCCCCCTTTGAACGTGATTAGGCGACTGGAATGATTTTCGGGCGCACGGAGTGGACACAGGTTGCTGCCTGATTCCGTCCTGTGAATTCCGATTCGTTTCAGAAGAAACACTGTTTTTGTTTCGGTACTGTTGCAGCAACTGGTTGACAACGATCGTCCAATCCCTGCCCGTGGCAGAACGCGGGCCACTCGAGTGCAGGCCACGTCGATTGGCAAACAGAGGAACTCCCAATTTGATACAGCGATATTTCTCCCAGACCCGCAGGTAGTAGTCGAAATCCTCACCGACGTCCATCTGTTCGTTGAACGGATTCGCCAGTGCGACT
>JALTOP010000177.1 GCA_027000105.1 Planctomycetaceae bacterium
TGCTGTTTCCCGGCGGTGGGTTGATCGGGAAATCAGAAATTGAAGGTCTGCCTTCCCGTCTGTTTCGTCAGGTTGCCTCTGAATCCTTTGAGGAGGTCACTCTCCCCGCAGGTGTTTCGGCTCCATATTTCTATTCGCATGGCGTAGCGTGTGGTGACTACAACAACGATGGTTTTATCGATACCCTGATCACCGGTTATGGGGGACTCGTTTTGTGGCGCAACAACGGAGACGGCACTTTTTCCAACGAGACAGTCGAAGCGAATCTGCTGGATGATCAATGGGGAAGCAGTGCCGCCTGGGGAGATTTCAATAACGATGGCTATCCCGATTTATATGTTGCCCATTATGTGAACTGGAGTTTTGAGAACAATCCTCCCTGCCGGGGGCCGAATGGCGAACCGGATGTCTGTCCGCCTCGCTCTTTTGCAGGTGTGACCGATTCACTCTATATGAATCAGGGAGATGGAAGCTTTCTGGAGTCTTCACAACAGGCCAGATTGAACAAAGCCGGTAAAGGACTGGGAGTGCTGTTGATCGATCTCGATCAGGATCGCGATCTCGATATTTATGTCGCCAACGATACCGTTCCGAATTTCTTTTATGTCAATGATGGTCATGCTCATTTTGAAGATCAGGCCATGATTTCCGGTTTGGCATTGGACGATATGGCGAACCCGAACGGTAGCATGGGAATCACGGCGACCGACTACGATCTGGACGGGAAACCTGATCTTTTCGTTACCAATTACGAGGAAGAATTGTTCGGATTGTACCGCAATGAGGGGGAAAGGGATTTTCTTTACGTTTCCCGTCGTGCCGGTTTTAACCAGCTTGGGAAGCTTTATGTCGGATTCGGTTGTGTGGCCGGAGATTTCGATCTCGACGGGGATGATGATATCGCCATCTCGAACGGGCATGTTGTCCATCATCCCGTCAATGCGCAGGTGAGGCAGAACCCGCTCTATCTCTGCAATAACCTGGAAAAGAAAACATTTATCCCGTTGCATTTCCCCGAGAACAGCTACTTCTCGAAACCTCATTTGGGGCGTGGGATGGCAACGGGAGATATCAACCGCAATGGCCGGCTCGATCTTGTTTTTGTCAATACGCTCGAACCGGCCACACTGCTTTTGAACCGGACGCAAACGGAGCGAAAGGGCATTCTGTTGCAGTTGATCGGAACGGTATCGAACCGGGATGGCGTTGGTGCCCGAGTGACGATGAAAACCCAAAAGGGAGAATGGGTGAAAGATGTCTGCTCGGGCATGAGCTATCTCTCTTCCAGTCCCCATGAAACGTACTTTTCGATACCGGGATTGGATTCCATTCAGAAAATCACCGTTGAATGGCCCAGTGGCCGTCGCAGTGAAATTGCCGGCGATGCGATTCAACTCGATCGCAGTGCAAAAACATGGTCCATTCAAATTCGGGAACCGCAAGACTCTTCAGATGGACAAGCGGAGTTCGAGACCGGTATAACTATCCTGTCCTGTCCCTGAATATCTGCGAATGATCCAGGGATTCTGTTCACACTATCCGCGAGAAACATCTATCTGAAGTTGGCGCCATGTCCGGGAGTTCTTCACCATTCTCAAAAGTATTGATTGCGGCTATCTGCATTGCCATCGGAATCGGATTCCTGCTGTTTTTGCGGAATACCGATAGAGACATGCCTCCCGAACGCGATCTCCATCATGACCGGAAGTTGACGGAAGCGGAACTTCTTTCGTTGCTGAAAGCGAAAAATCGTGGGATTGCATTACTGGAAAACGAACAATTTGCGGAGAGCGCCGGAGAATTCGAGGAAGTCATCAGGATTGCTTCCAAAGAACCGCTGGGCCACCAGGATTTGTGCGTCGCAATTTTAATGCAACTTGATGCACAGGCTGCCCAGTTGCCACCTGCCCAACTGACCCGACTGACGAAGCGGGTTGGACAGGCGATTGAACAGTTACGGCTCTGTCTTCCCGATTCTGCAATTCCCTATCTGTTCTCTGCCAGGCTGGCGGGGTTTCAAAAAAAATACGAAGAAGCTGTCAAGCAACTCGAACAGGCGACAGAACACGATCAGCACGATCCTTCCCTATGGTATGCGCTGTATGAAGCCTGTCGACAGAACGGACACGACGACTTAAAAAAGGAATTAAACGCCCTGGTGCATGCCCAGCAACTGGAACCGGAAAACCTGTTTCTGCTGACGGAACTCCTGTTGATTCAGGCGGAAACCGAACAGGTTGAAATTCGCAAAACTCTGCAACAGACGCGAACGGTGATCCGACCGTTTCTCGCCAGTATCAAGAAGATGACACGACTCGATGCGGGTGAGCTTATTGAAAAAACGATCTCGCAATTGGATGGGAAACCGGAGGCCGCCGCGTGGAAACAGGTGAAACGGAATGTCCGCATTTTGATTAATGTGTTGAAGCCGGAAGACCTGATGCAAAGCGACCGTCGACGAATCGCCAAGAATATGCTGGAATACGTCCGCTTCCGGTTTTCTCCCGCACTACAAAAGCAGGGCAAAGAAATAAAACCGACCGCCCAACAAAGCCTGCCAATTTCCTTTGCCAAACGGACAGAAACCGAAACATTCAATGAAGCCTCGCCATTTTTATCCTTTCGGTTGGGGGATTTCGATCTGGATGGCCAAACCGATATCGTTACCCTTGGTGCCAATGAATTGAGTGTCTGGTCGAAAAAAGAAACAGATGAATCGTGGCAAAAAATTGCGCAAATGGAACTGCACGACCCGGTTCACTCGTTCGTACTTGTCGATCTGGATCAGGACATTGAAGAGAATCAGAATCGTCCCGGACTCCGCAACGATCCCAATCCCTCTGAAAAAAAGAATCCGACGGACGAAAATACCGATCCCCGTTTGCAAATCGGCCCGGAATTTGATGCGGATCTCGATATTGTTCTCATCAGTGAAGATGGGATCCGCCTGATCGAGAACAGGCATGAACCGGAAACAGGGAAACGGACTTTGGTAGAAGTCAGAAGAGATCAAGAAGTTGATGGAAAAGTAGAGGCTGACCGGAATGTTGAAGCCGAACGGAAAGTCGAAACTGACGGGAAAGCTCCTTCGATCAACGTCTCTTCCGCCAGGCAGGTCTTACCGGTGGACTTCGATCATGATGGCGATCTCGATTTCTGTGTGGCGACCCAACATGAGATTTCTTTGTGGAGGCGCGTTTCCGCTTTTCGTTACGAGAATATCAGCGGCGGCTCGGCGCTACCGGGAAATGATCTCGTTATTCATTCGCTGGTCGCCGTCGATTGGGATCGCGATGTCGATCTGGATATTGTCGTTGGCACTCAGGATGGAAAGCGGCTTGGATTTCTTGAAAATTTGAGGCACGGCCGATTTCAGTGGAGAGAATTCCCGATTCTGGAATTAACACCCGGTAAACTTTCGGATCTGCAGGTCATTGATGCTGACGCCAATGCGTCGTGGGATTTACTGTTGGCAGGTACATCCGGAATTCATGTTGTAAAGACAGAACTCTCTCCGGGAGGCAATGTGAATCTGTTGCCAGCATCCCGCATTTCGGGCGACCCCTGCGACGAAATACATCTGGCCGATTTTGACAACAACGGCTGGCTCGATATCGTCTCCCTCCAGACAGATTCCGTGCAGCTGTTTTTGGCTGATTCCCGTGGCATTTTCGATAAAAAAACAGCCGTCACCCCATTTGAATCTGTATCTGCCCGCCAGGTTGCCTCTTCCGATTTTGATCGTGATGGCGATCTCGATTTATGCGTACTGGGGAGTGGGGACTCATCCGGGAAAGAAAAAAAGCACTCGCTCTTTCTCCTCACTAATCAGGGGGGAGAGAAAAATAACTGGCTGGAAATTGCACTGCGGGCCGAACAGATAAAGGGAAATCAGCGCTCAGCCAGCGGGCGGGTTAATCATTATGGAATCGGTTCTTTACTGGAATTGAAAGCGGGACAGCTTTATCAGCCGCGGACTGTCAATTCGCAAGTGACGCATTTCGGTCTTGGTCAGCACAACAGTGCCGAAGTACTGCGTATTTTGTGGACCAACGGGATCCCTGCGAACATCCTCTCACCTGCTCGTAACAGTCGCATTTACGAGAAGCAGACACTCAAGGGTTCCTGCCCGTATTTGTATGCGTGGAACGGCGAACGATACGAATTCGTTACTGATCTTCTCTGGGCTTCCCCTCTCGGTCTGGTTACGCCAACAGGCGAATTAGCGCCCTATCGGGAGTGGGAATATCTGCTCGTCAAGGGAGAGCAGCTACGACCGAAAGAGGGAACTTATGATTTGCAAATAACCGAGGAACTTTGGGAAGCGGCCTATTTCGATACTGTCCAACTGATCGCGATCGATCATCCGGCTGACGTGCAAATATTTTCCAACGAAAAGGTAGGCCCGGCTCACCTGGCTTCTTTTGGAATCCACACGGTTCGGACACCCCGAAAACCGGTCTCGGTGACCAATCAATACCATGACGATCTGCTGGATCTGGTTTCCGAAAGAGACGGTCGATACGCGAAACCGTTCCGAAAAAAACAGAGGCAGGGAGTGGTCGAAAAACATTATCTTGAGATCGATTTGGGGAAGCTGAAAAATCCGAAGTCGATCAAACTCTTTTTAACAGGCTGGATTCGCCCCAGTGATACCTCGATCAACACCGCAATGGCTCAAGACGGAACGGTTGCCCCTCCCACGCCTTTATCACTGTCGGTCATGAACTCCCTGGGAAAGTGGGAACAGGTGATGCCGTTTACCGGTTTTCCGGGAGGAAAAACAAAAACCATCGTGATCGATCTTTCCAACAGTTTTCTGACAGACAACTACCGCCTGCGACTTATCGGAGAGCAGGAACTTTATTGGGATCACATCTTCTACACAGTTGACGAAACGCCAGTTGATTTCAGTCGGATCGACTGTAAACTGGTTGAAGCCGATTTACATGATCGGGGGTTTTCGCAGGTGATTCCGCCGCCCCGGTATGGGCCGGAACTGTATGCCTACGATGTAGTCTCGAAGTTCTCGAAGTGGCCGCCAATGCAGGGGTATTTGACAAACTATGGCGATGTACGAAAATTGATTGACAAAAAGGACGAACGCCTCGTCGTGATGGGGGCGGGTGATGAGTTGACGCTTCGGTTTGAGGTGCCCGACCAGCCGGTTCCCGAGAACTGGCAACGTGATTTCATCCTGTACAACGTCGGTTGGGATAAGGACGCCGACCTGAATACGGTTTATGGTCAATCGGTTGACCCGTTGCCGTTCTATCGGATGAGCCGCTACCCTTATATCACGGATGGGGATATTACTCATGTGGAATCGCTTCAGAGGGACGTCAGCGCGGGCCGCCGTCGTTTACAATCCCGTTCCAGATTTTGGAACGCCTTGAAAAAATCAACTTTGCCAGTCGAGAACAGGCAAGACCAATAGGGAACCACTATCATGAATCGTTTTCCTGAAAAAGTGGAATCGGGAAAATCCTTCTCCGCTTTTCTGTCGGGAGTTATTCTTCTGTTGATGCTGTTTTGTGGCAGCGCGGCTGCTGCAGAGAAATTCCGGTATCCATTGGCCATTGTCGTAGATAATCAGGACACGGTATACGTTGCCGATTTGAAGTTGCCGGGCATCTGGAAAATTTCGGATGGCAAAGAAGAAATATTTTTTCAGGCTTCGAAGAAGTATCGTACGCCTCTTAACGCAGTAAGATGTCTGGCATTGGATAAAACTGGAAACCTGCTGGCGGGTGATTCATCGACACGCGAGGTGTATCGCTTTTCCGCTCAGGGGGAACCCGTTCCGCTGACTGGCGGCAAGGTTGGCATTCCGATGGCTCTGGACGTC
>JALTOP010000178.1:0-1871 GCA_027000105.1 Planctomycetaceae bacterium
AAAAGATTTCCTGCCAGGTCGACGATGACGAGGGCAAGTTCGCCATTTGGGTGCTCGATGAAGATAAACTGGAACAGGCGAGGGAAGCGTTTGCAGAGTTTCAAAACAACCCTGATGCGACGAAATTTACAGATGCCCACTCCAAGGCCGAGCAGGTTCGAGCCGAGCAGTTCAGACAGGCCAAGCAGGCCATGAAGAAGCAAATCGATGTTCGCAGTCGATGGGAAGGGGCGAGCGCTTCAGACCTGCTGATCACCTATCTGCTGATTGCAGCCAGCACGCTGGTGACATTGAAATTTCAAATGGAGGGAACCAACGATGGCATTTTCTCCCGCTTGGCGATCGCGAAGGTTCACGATGTTGGCGGGGGCTATGTCGGTTGGAGCAGTGAGAGATTGCAGGATGTCAAAAACGGCGAAGTCTGGCGACTGGTCACTCCCATTTTTCTGCACATGGATCCGTTGCATCTGCTTTTCAATATGTACTGGATGTATCAGTTCGGATTGTTGCTGGAACCGCGTATGCGGTCGTGGCGATTTTTACTGCTGGTTTTAAGCACGGCGATTATCTCGAATCTGACACAATATTATTGGAATGGACCGATGTTTGGAGGTATGTCGGGCGTTCTGTATGCCCTGTTTGGATTCGCCTGGGCAAAGCGGGATTGGGAACCGGAATCCGGGATCTATATCGATCAGATGACCGTCTACATTTTGCTCGGCTTCATGTTCTTCTTTATGCTCGGTTTGATGCCTATTGCCAATGCTGCCCATGTAAGCGGATTGGTCAGCGGTTACGGTATTGCGTTGATTCGTCCCCTGTTCAGAAAAATGATGTTTGGAAATCCGGTTCGATAAAATCGATTGGACTCGCTTTTTTCGCCGAAACTCTGCAGACTACAGGGTGTTGAATCCGTAGCGGAACCGCATTGGCGGATTTGCGTTGGCGGATTTACGTGGGTCGAGAAAGAGTTCCCTTTCCAGTTTTCAGGAGTAGTTTTTTCAGGAGCAGGTTTGATGTCGAAACAGAATTGCGAGTCATGTTTTTCTTTCAATCGAAGGCAATTCCTGAGAACAACTGCATCGGGGCTGGCGGTGGTTGGTTCCGGAGCTTTGTTCAATGTCAGCGAAGCGGCAAGGAAAGCGACGTCTGTGCCGGAGTCGACAGTCAAGGTTCTGTTCAACTCGCTTACCGATGAACAGAAAAAAGAAGTTGCCTTTGATTGGAATTACCGGGTCGAGGGGCGCGGTTTACTGCGGACGCATGTGAATAATAACTGGAACATCACCAAGCCCGATATCAACAGCAAGTTCTTTACGGCTGATCAGCAGGAGATGATTCGCACGATTTTTGAAGGGATTGTTCATCCAGATTGGCACAAGCGATATTACAAACAGATCGAAGATGATTGCGGCGGGTTCGGCGACAATCAGAGTATTGCCATTTTTGGAACGCCGGGTGAAGGCAAGTTCGAATTCGTCATGACCGGGCGGCATTTGACGCTCCGCTGTGATGGAAACTCTTCGGAGCATGTCGCTTTCGGCGGCCCAATTTTTTATGGACACGCTGCCAGCGGGTTTCATGAAGGCCCCACCCATCCGGGAAATGTTTTCTGGGAACAGGCCGTCGCGGCCAACCGTGTTTATGAAATGCTTGACGGAAAGCAGCGGGCCGCTGCGGAAATCACACGGACACGGAAGGAGGGGGATATCGCCTTTCGTGGTTCAGGGAAACAGATTCCCGGCTTGCCCGTGACCGAGCTTTCTGACGACCAGAAATCCGCCTTGCAAAAAGTTCTGCAAAAATTGATCGAACCGTATCGGCAATCCGATCGGGACGAAGTAACCGCCTGTCTGAAAAAACAGGGTGGG
>JALTOP010000178.1:1881-4559 GCA_027000105.1 Planctomycetaceae bacterium
GGCTCGATGCCTGCTCCCTCGCTTTTTATACCGATCACGATATCGGAAACGACAGGGTTTGGGACAACTGGCGTCTTGAAGGGCCGTCGTTTGTCTGGCATTTCCGCGGTGCCCCGCATGTGCATGTCTGGGTCAACGTGGCGGACTCGGCGGAAGTGGCGACCAATTCACCGTTCTTGCTTCGAAACGGCAACCGCTCATAGAGGATTCGACGGTGCTTTTTGGGGCAGGGGCGGTTTACCTGGCCGTCCCTCATTTTTTGCTTCAGGTGTGGCAGGGAAACGCTCCGGTTTCGTTTTGTTTGAGACCTTGCACGAACAAACAGGGCCGGTCACCAGGGCCGGTCACGTTCAAAACGGTAAATCGATGGAGCGGACAGACCACAGGGGCACAAGTATGACTGGTGCCTGGTCAGACTTTCTCCGTCGTCTCTTTTTTCTTTTTGCCGAAAAGCGATTTCAGAGAAAATTTCTTTTTCGATTTTTTCTCAGTCTCTGATGATTCGCCAGTTTTATTTGAACCTGCTGCAGCCTCATGCGATTCCTGGAGTGTCGCGGATTGAGCTGAACCGTTCTGTTTCCGGTCAGACTCTCCCTTTTTGTCTGTCGATTTCTTTTCCTCTTCTGCAGGTGGGGCAACAACAGAGGTGAGGTGATACAGCGGATTTTGTCCGAATTTCTGCTCGCATTTCGGACACTTCGCCTTGGCCAGACCTGCCGGTTTTTTGCCGCCGAATTTCTGTTCAACCCGTGCCTGTTCGCTGATGGTGACTTCATTGCATTGACAGTTCCAGCCGACAATGGTGGTCTCGAGGGCTGGATCATTCAGGTAATACTCCGGTGAAGCCAGGGCTTCGAACGATTCCCCGGACAATTCACATTCCCACTGTTGAGTCACATTTTCCAACGGAATTTGCGCGTGCGTCAGGAACCCTGCCTGACCTGTCAGTTCTTCGAGCCATTGGCGCACTCGACGGTACTGCGAGAGAGTCAGCGAAACACAACGGATCGGGGGATCGGCAGGCGGTTTCACTTTTTTCTTTTTGGGCTTCTTTGGCTTCTTTCGGTTCTGTTTTAATCCCGGATGAACCGGCGCAGCGGCTCCGTTTTCGTTCTCAGATTCTGGAGGAATTGGCAACGCCGGTATTTCGAGGACGATCGCATATTCGCCGAATACGGGAACTCCTGCGGTGAAGTTATCGACCGTTGGCTGTTCCCCATCGCTGTTTTCCGATTCCTGATCAGTGACCGGCTCCGATTCCATTCCGGGCCAGATGAACCGAATCTGCTGAAGTAATTCGACGGGAATCAACTCACTTCGGATGGCTGGAACCTGCTCGAGCGGTTTCCCATCGAGTAAGTGGCGGGCGACCTTGCTACGCGCCTTTTCTGTCTGCGCAGCGGAGACCCCCATCAATCCCTTTTTCTCTACCCAGGTAAACAGTAAGCCCTCTTCGCGTCGAATGATATCGACTTTCGTTCCTTTTCCGGCCAACGCTTTTGCTTTGGGCTTGAATTTTTTCTCATTAATTTCGTGCCATTCGACTGATGTGATAATTTGGTCTTCTGGCAGAGAAACGGGGGCTTCCTCCTCTTTCTTTTTCCCTTTTTCTTTTTCCTCTTTTTGGGGGGAAGCCAGAATGGGAACCATAAATGGTAGCGAGCACTTGGGACATTGACCAATCTTGCCCTGGCGATAACTCTGTACGCGAATGTTGCTCGAACAATTCGGGCATTTCACAAGAAAGCTCATCCTGGCGGAGGTCTTTTTCTTCGGGCCGGAGGCTTCTTTTTCTTCGCGGACAGCCAATTCAAACAGGTCTTTTTCTTCTTCTTCCGATTCCTGTTCCTCCGATTTGTCGGATTCCATTTCCGAAACTGTTGAATGTTCGGTTTCAGATTCAGCAAGCAGTTCTGCTTCCACCATATTGACATTGTCTGCCAGTTCGAAATCGTCGTCGAAATCGTCCTCGGCGTCTTCGACGACGGCTGAATTTTCTTCGGGTTCTGTCCTTGCGATTTCATCCAACTCATGAATTGGTTGAACCGGTATCGCCGGGGCAGGGTGTGCCTTCATTTCCTGATACGCTTGCTCAATCTCTTCCCGCAGGAACGCTCCGCACTGCCAACAGCGAACCAAACCTTCACGATTCAAGGCGTGACATTCCCGGCAGGCGATATCCTTGCTGCCATCGTACCTGGCATCACTGGCTGTGTAGAGCGCGGCCAGATGGGCAGCGCCCTGTTTCAAGACGTGGTGGCAACTGGGACACATTTCTGTGTCCTCCAGGAGTAATGTTTTGCACTTTGGACAAGCCGTAATTGAAATGGTCATGCTATCGGTGATCTATATTGTTCGATTTGAACACTCTTGTGCTGCAAGCAGCAATTGATGTGTCCTGTTACGGGCATTTCACAAGTGAAAAACTCACAAATGAAAAACGCTGAATAACATTCAACATCGAATCGGAAGTATGAAACGAAAGAGACTGTACGAAAATACCCATTCTTGCCTGGCTGTATTCAATATATCAAGGATTTCCTTCAATATCAGCAGGGGATTTCCGCAATTTTTTTGCATTATCGGATAAAATCGGTTGCGCGAGCCATGAGAAGGAACGTTTCTGCCCTGTCAGGATAGCGTCCTGTTACATTTTAAGCAGGCTATCCATCATTGTG
>JALTOP010000178.1:4569-5838 GCA_027000105.1 Planctomycetaceae bacterium
CGCTTAATCCGCATACTGTCTGATTGAACACGTAATGCTTGTGCGATGGAGGAACCGAAGCGATCTGCCTGAATGAGGATTGCGGCCAGGGCTTTCATGTCATCGACACCTGTCCGAATTCCCAAATCGTGCAGCACTTCCCGTCGTGGACGTCCCATTTGCAGTTGAAAATTGCAAAGGTTGAATTCGTCACAAATTTCCGGAGCGGTTTCGTATAGTTCTTCCGCGACGCGTCTCATGCCCGCGTCGAGTCCCAGGCCGGATTCGACACAGACGACCAGCAGGTCCAGTGCATCGGGCATCGAAAGGAAGATGTTCGATGTCCGTTTCATTTTCAGATATCCCAGAATGAGTTCCGGGAGATAGAACCCGAGTCCGGCTCCGACCACAAGCGCAGTCCAGCCGTTTTGTGTGAAGCCCCATGTGATAAAACCGGTTCCCGCACCGGAGACGACACCGAATACCATCGATGCAAACTTGATCGCCAGGTAAAACTGAGGCGCGTTGGGGGAATTGAACCCTGCGTTGGCCAGACGTATTTTCAGGACACTTTCTTCCAGTTCCGTTTTAGGTTGGAGTGCTTTCGATAAGGTCGGAGCCGCCTTGCCGAGCAATCCACTGACACCCTCCTTGCCCTCGGCATCGGGCTTCAATCGACGTGAGGGATCCCGGATATCTTCCAGGCGTTCGGTAGTGCGATCCTTCTTATCGCTCACCAGGCTGACGAAAAACCAGATCAGGGCGGTGATTGCTCCGAAGATTGCATACGGTAGTATTTGAATGAGATCCATGTTGTCTCCTTGACTCTTTTTCTCTTTTTCAATCTTGTCGAGGCTGTTTTATTGTTTGTTTTGTCTTGTTTTTGTTTTTTGTTTGGCTCGATTTGGCTCAATCGGAACTCACGAGCGCTGTGTCGATGATGAAAACCGCTGTCGAGAACGACGGTTGAATCAGTCCAGTCGTAGCATGTCGTCCCATGCAGGCTCTGCTTTTCTGTGATCAACGCTCAAGCGGCTATCAAAGCCAGGCGAGGTATCAGGTTGTCAGGTTATTTGTCGGTTTAGTTAAGTTGAGTTTTTCAGAGTAGCTGTTTCGTTGTGGTCGTCCTGCCGTTGTGCAAAGGGCGTTGTGTTAGTGTCGAGATCAAATTTTGATTTGGATAATCTTGTTGATGGCATAGGCTCCCAACACTTGAAGGAACAGGGCACCCGCAATCATTTTGCGGCCCATTTCCTCGGTGAAAAGAAGCATGGTGTAATCGGGATTCAG
>JALTOP010000179.1 GCA_027000105.1 Planctomycetaceae bacterium
AGGCAATCCTTGTTTATATCGTCTTTGTCAATCTTGACGCAACCCTTACCTTCATTGAAAAAGATGTCCAACGCTTCAAGAATCGTTGATTTCCCAATGTCGTTACGGCCAACAAGAACGAGTAGATCATCAAACTGTACTTTCACCGGGTCAGAGTAGCTTCGAAACCGATTTACGGTTACGGATTTTATCTTCATCTCGTCCTCCCCTCCCTATGTGGCCAAGTGGCATCTAACTTGTTATTCACCTGCACCTCTTTGTTCCAATATGATGCCATATTGGAGCGTAAACGTGCAAATGACCGGTTGCTGTGTCAGGTATGACATCTCTGTCACTTCCTGTCTCTCATTGATTTTGTGCAAGACACCCGCAATGAACAAGTGGTTCAGTCGGGCAGGTCCAGTTCGACCGGGCCTGTAATATTTCCAGGTTTTGCTTGGCCCCAACGGAATCAATACACTACACTATCAGGCACAAGGTCGGGCGGAGGGAACTCAAACTTGCCAACGACTTGACGGTCAGTCTAACAACGTTGGCGAAGCGAGTCCCTCTCGTCCGCTTTCCCTCAAGTGAGCAAACACTGTATGGGAGTTCTCAGTTTAGGCATACTTGATTAGCCTCCATGTGACAGCGACTCCGCCATACGGTGGCATCCTGTTACCTTTCGCGATTGGTGCGGTTGTTGTAGGTGTTCCCACCACTTCCCACACTCCGCTTTCCGGGCAGATTTCACCCGTCTTCGCAGTAGTACCAATTGGTCTACGCGTCATCTTAACACTCCTTGCATAAAAGGCAGTTTATTTGAGAGGCGAACATCGCTCCCTCATTAAGTCCACCATGATATTAATTTCAATAATAATATCAAGCGTTCTTGACATTAAGAAGAAGGAATCATTAGAATTTTGTTCCCCGGCTGCGGCCCCATTGAAGATTGACATTAAGCAGAGGCCGCTGGAGACACTCTGCGAAAACTCCGCAACCGGGGCTTTTTCTCTTGTACAAGTGATTTCCGGAATCGTGTTGGCGCAACGCATTGCCTGCCTGTCAGATAAGCCGATGTCAATCATGTCGCCAAACGGATTATTCGGCGCCTGATTGATTGAACCGTGGCTCAAAGAATATAGAATCTCCGTTTTGGAGATCGCCGGAACATGCAAAAGAAACCGGTACAGAATCTCTCTGCACCTGAATATCAGCCTTTGCAAACAGACGATTGGTAAACAATGGCTCAGCAGTATATTTTTCAGATCGAAGATTTAACCCGTATTTACGATGAAAAAGCGGTGCTGGAAGGCATTTGGCTTTCATTCTATCCCGGTGCGAAAATTGGTGTGCTCGGCATCAACGGTTCCGGGAAAAGCACGTTGCTGAAAATCATGGCGGGTGTCGACAAGGATTTCATGGGGACGGCCAGGCCTGCCAAGGGGACGAAAATTGGTTACTTCCCGCAGGAGCCCCAGTTGAATGAAGAGCAGACTGTCGATGAATGCATTGCGGAAGGGGTTGCGGAATCGCAAGCCATTCTCGATCGGTATAACGAAATCAACGAGCAGTTCGCCCAGGAAATGACTCCCGAACAGATGGAAGCCCTGATTGAGGAGCAGGCCCAGGTACAGGACAAAATCGATCACCTGAATTTGTGGGAACTGGATCGCCAACTTGAAATCGCGGCTGATTCATTACGACTTCCACCGGGGGACGCGCTGGTCAAAAATCTTTCGGGGGGCGAAAAACGCCGGGTGGCACTTTGTCAGTTGCTGTTGAAAAATCCGGATATGCTTCTCCTCGACGAACCGACGAACCATCTTGACGCCGAATCGGTCGCCTGGCTGGAACAGTTTTTGCACAAATTCCCCGGAACGGTAGTTGCTGTGACGCACGATCGTTATTTCCTGGACAATGTCGCCGGCTGGATTCTGGAACTCGATCGGGCACGCGGCTATCCGTATGAGGGAAACTATTCTTCCTGGTTGGAGCAGAAACAGAAACGGTTGGAGCAGGAAGAGAAAAGGGAATCGAACAGACAGAAGGAACTCAAACGGGAACTGGAATGGGCCCGCATGTCTCCCAAGGCTCGCTCGACAAAAAACAAGGCCCGTCTGCAGCGGCTTGATGAATTGCAGAACATGAAGTACGAGGAACGGGAAGGGGATGCAAAAATCCAGATCCCGATCACAAAGCCGCTCGGCGATCAGGTTATCAATTTCAAAAATGTGACGAAGGCTTTCGGAGATCTGGTTCTGTTTGAAGATGTCAGCTTCAATCTCCCCCCCGGTGGCATTATCGGCGTGATCGGCCCCAACGGAGCGGGAAAAACGACCCTGTTCAAAATGATCATGGGGCTGGAAGAACCGACCTCGGGAGAAATTACGATCGGGAAGACTGTCGATCTGGCGTATGTCGATCAGACTCGCGATTCGCTGGATCCCAAAAAATATGTCTATCAGGAAATCTCTGGCGGAGCGGATACAATTGAAATCGGAAACAGCAAGATCCACGCCCGGGCTTACTGCGGACGATTCAACTTCAAGGGCACTGACCAACAAAAGTTTGTCGGCGATCTTTCCGGCGGGGAACGCAACCGGGTGCATCTGGCGAAATTGCTTCGCTCGGGGGGCAACCTGCTCCTGCTGGATGAACCTACAAACGATCTCGATGTTGCGACGCTGCGATCACTGGAAGAAGGGCTGAGCAACTTCGCTGGCTGTGCGATGGTCACGAGCCACGACCGCTGGTTTCTGGATCGTATCGCCACGCATATCCTTGCCTTCGAGGGAAACAGTCAGGTTGTCTTTTTCGAAGGAAACTACAAAATGTATGAAATCCAGAGAAAAGAACGCCTCGGCGAAGAAGCCTCCCGCCCTCATCGCATGCGATTCAAATCGATTACCGGAATATGATCCCATCCGCCCGATTTTCCAGTTTTTCGCAAAGTGGAGCGGTTCAGTTCGGTTCAGTTTCCGAGGCAGAGGTTTCAGTCGAATCGAACGGCGATGGTTTTTTCCGCAAATACAGGCACGCAAAGCCAAAAAGCAGAAATTGCAGCATGGGAAGTTCGACGAATGTGACAACTGCGTAAAACAGCCGCTGGGGCAGATAGATATAAAGGGAAGAATCGACTCGCGGCAACCAGGTAAACAGTTCATAAAAGACGACTGCTCCCAACATCAGCGAACCTGCTCCAATCAGTACATAGCCGGCCTGCCTGCATAAACCGGCATCGCAATGCCAAAGGAGATACAGGGGAGCGCAAAGCATCGCCAACCAGAACAGATGACAGGCGAGCAGGTCTTCCACTCGGGGGCCACATCCCCAGGGGCCGCAGAGAACATGAGACCATTTCGTGGAAAGCGACCCTACCAGAATGGCCCCCTGCATCGCCCCGCCCCAAATCAGCAATAAAATTGTCCACCGCAGTAATTTCATAATTCCCCCCGATTTTTCCTGCCGACGAGGTTCTGCTATTCACGGCGTTCTTAACGGTTACAAATAACGGCAATGGCCAGAGTATGACAGAATAAGCGTACAATAAGGGAAAGGTCAGTTCGGTGAGCTGATTCACGCTTACCCCCAAATGGGCAATTCTTTTCTGAATTCGAAAATAGTGGGTGATGTTGCATTTTTGCATCAAATGCGTAAAAGCAACAAGCCCGTCCCGGACGGATGCTTTTTATGGAACCGCCCTCCATTTCGCAGAATCACGGAAGTGGGAGATTGCTTTTGGTTCTCCTGTGACTTTAGGCTGGATTCATCAAACGTTTTTGGAACTGCCTTGCAGCAGGTGAATGATGGACAGAGTTGTTCATCGACACAGCTTGAGAGGTGGAAACAGAGGGGGAGGGGATGATGAATCAGAAAAAACAGACAAAAGGTTTGAAGCTTGACGATTGGAGACTCTGGTTCCGTCTTGGGACAATCGGTTTTCTATTACTGATTGCCACTCGAGGAAACGGCCAGGAACTCCAGCTTCTACCTGCTCCGACAGAAGAGGCGAAACAGACGTCAAAACAGGCGGGAAAAGCGTCACTTATCATTACAGATGAGAAAGAGAAGAAGGGCTTGCCGGTCTTGATCGCGCCTTCGGGGAAAAAAGAGGATGTTCCCAATAAGAAACCAACTGCAACTCCTGAAAACCCGGCTGAAATCGCCCCGATGCCGGTCATCGCGCCTCAGCAGACTCCCCAATCTCCGCTGAAGAAAAAGGGAACGCAAAAATCAGGCTCAACGAAAAAGAATCTGAAAAAGAAGCTCTCCCCGAAGCAATCCCGAGCAAGTTCCCAAACCGAGCAGTGGTCGATTCTGATTACTCCGGGAGTCAGTTCGCACTCGGCTGTGAAATCAAAACCGAGTGTGACGACGTTCCAACTGGATCGCAAAACCGGCAAAATGACCGCTCGTCCTGTTCGTCATGAAATTGGCCGCTTGAAGAGTAGGGAAGCTGGTCATTCGAAGAACAAGGTGGGCTCCCCAAAGTCGGGCGAATTGGAAATGGTCGATCCGATGCGAAAAACCGAGTCAGACAAGAATCGCTTGCCCGTGATTCATCCGAACACGAACCTGATTCAACCGAAAGCAAACAAGGTTGAAGTTGACAAGTACGAGCAAATCTACAATTCAATTCCCTACAGCCGGGCCGAATACCTGGCCAATCCTGCTTACCGGCACGAAGCGACGATGGAGCTGTTATTGGGAACATTACGTCCGACTGTCGTTCATAAACAGGACAAACCGAAACGGGTCTACAATCAGCCTCGACTCAACGAAGCTGTGCCGCGCAACAGTCCTCCTCCAATGCCGTTTGGATATTATCCCGGCTATTACCGTGGCTATTATTATCCGGGCTATTACCCTGGTTACTACCGCGGGTATTATGGCGGATACGGTGGCTATTATGGAGGGTTCGGTTATCGTGGCGGCTATCGCCCCTATTCCTCCCTTTACCGTTATGGCCACACCCGTTATGGCTATGGCCCATACCCATATCGCTACGGTTACGGATATCCCTACTGATACTCCTACTGGCATTCCTGTTGATATTCCTGTTGAGTAAAAGGGACTTCGTTGGCGTCTTCGCTGGTATTCATTCTGCCTTGCCGTCATAATTCGATATGTTTTCGTTGCGTTATTTTGTCGCGCCGTAGAAAAGTATTGAAGCGTATTGGAACGGGGAGTGGTTTGAATGCGAGGTTCCTTTGACCGACGGAACTGGTTCATGTTCATGCGAAACGTGCCGGTCTTCCTGATTGCCGGTCTGCTCGGTTGGACGCACGGCGTTCCTGCTTCAGCACAGGATGCTTCCTCAGAGAAGTGGCGTTATCAGCCGAACCTGCTCCGACCGTTCTGGGAAGGTGAGATTGTAGAAGGGGAATCGATTCTGTTTCTGAAAGATCCGGCGACCGGACAGGCAAAAGGTTCCCTTCTTTTCCCTCCTTTGGAAATAGTTGCCGTTCGCAATTCATCAGGGACAGTGACGTATGAGCCAGGGAAGGATTATCTCTGGAAGCCCGGTTCGCGGGAACTGATCGTACCGGCTGGTTCGCGTATCGTCTCTCGCACTTCTGCCCAGATGAGAAGACCTGCCAACTCGCAGAAGCACCGCCTGACCCATCGGGATGGAAAGGGCGAGATTTTTTTTGGCGGGCGTCTCGAATACCACCACCTGCAAACATGTGTCACGTACAGGCATGCCCCGGCAAGTTGGGATACTCCACTTCCCCGTTTTGATGCTCAAGCCTTGCCCAAAGTCATCGGGAAGTTGCAAAGTGGAAAGCCGGTTTCCATTGTCGTGCTGGGAGACAGTATTTCCTCGGGCTGTAATGCTTCCGGCTGGGCGGGGGGAAAACCATTTCAGCCTGCCTATCCGGGATTGCTTCAACAACACCTGCAGGCAGTTTATCGATCGCCAGTGAAACTCACCAATCTGTCTGTCAGCGGGAAAAGCACTCCCTGGGCGTTGACAATGGTGAAGCAGGTTGTCGCTTCGAAGCCGGATTTGGTGATTCTGGCCTTCGGCATGAATGATTCCGCAGGAAGATCGACAAAACAGTATCAGGCGAACACAAAACAGATGATTCAGGAGGTGCGCAAACGACTTCCCGAATCTGAATTCATCCTGGTTGCATCGATGCTGGGAAATCCCGCTTGGACGACCCTGCATCATGAACGCTTCCCGGAGTACCGCGATGCGCTGGCCGAGTTGTGTGAACCGGGAATCGCGATGGCTGATCTCACCTCGATTTGGCAAGGTTTGCTTGTCCACAAAAAATTCATGGACTTGACCGGCAATGGCGTCAATCATCCGAACGATTTTGGTCACCGGATCTACGCCCAGGTTATTTCCGCTCTGCTTGTTAGCCCCGACAGGCCGCATGAAAACAGGCAGAATGCAGATCAGAATGAAAACTGATTCATTCTGCGGAAGCTCCTGTGCAAAACTGTTTCAGTTTCTGGACCGTCCTTCAGGCAGAATTGACGGGTTTATTTGTGGTGCTGTCTATATGTGCCGGTAACGGTTAAAGTTTACGAACGGTACGGAAACTTTTGAAAATCTCATTTTGGTTATAGTAGTCAGAACAGACCAGTCGTGCCGGGCATGCTCCAAGTTGTGCAAAATACAACAAGTGACGAATTATCGAGAATCGAAACTGTTGCAAAATGATACACTTTTAATACTCGGTGCTGACGAATGAAAATACGCAAAATAATCTGTGTGCCGTAACATATTTTATAACAAAAGGTTATGGTCATTTCCTGAAATTAGCGATGCAATTGGCACGCAATATGCTTTGTAATAGTTACATCGCGAGGGAAGCGTTGGCCCGCACTTTTCTTGCGTATCTCAAACCAGGTGTGACTGGCGGCGTAGCTGGTCGCGCCTGGTTTTTTTTTGATTTCTGCCCTCCTTTCCACACGGTTCGCTTAAGGCATTTTTTTGCATTTCCGCCCCCTCAGTCGCCGCAAATGCTTGTCCCTGCAAAGTGAAACAAGATAGACCGCGCCCTGCATTTCTCTTGATACTCGACTAATTCACCTGTTTCGATATCTTCCGTATGCATCAAAAGGTAAATTGTGGAAAGGAAAGCGGACTGCCTATACTGCGCGATCTGTTTTCGATGGTCGAACCCGTATTCTTTAAGTTTAGGCTTGATCGTAGGGAAGTTTTGCCGAGGGAACATCGCCATGTCGGAGAGAGTTTTTATCACGGGAGTCAGTTCCGGAATTGGAGCCGGATTGGCGGCTTATTACCTGCGTGCAGGTTGGGAAGTATTGGGATGTTCGAGGCGAGAACCCTCTCATCTGATTGGACAGAACAATTTTCACTTTGTCAGTTGCGATCTTTCCCGGTTCGACCAGGTTCCGGCTGCAATGGAAAAACTGTTCGAGGGAACCGTCAGATGCGATCTGGCCGTTCTCAATTCAGGGGTGTTAAGTCCTTTTGGTGATATGCAATCGGTCACTATCGAACAGTGTCAGCAGGTGATGGCTGTCAATGTTTGGTCGAACAAGGCGATTCTGGATTGGCTACTTCCGTCACCGATAGTGCTTCGCCAGGTTGTTACGATTTCTTCCGGGGCAGCTGTCAATGGGAATCGTGGATGGAATGCCTACTCGATCTCGAAAGCGGCTCTGAATATGCTGACACTTCTCTATGCCAGAGAAGCACCCGAGACACACTTTACCGCTCTGGCTCCCGGATTGGTTGATACGGCGATGCAGGAGAAATTATGCAACCTTCCGGAAGATAGCCGTTTCCCAACATTGGAAACGCTGCGTTCCAAACGGGGCACCGCTGATATGCCCGATGGAGACCAGCTGGCTCCACGTCTGGCCGAGGTTTTTACTGAACTTCCCACACAGGTGGAGTCGGGGGAGTTTGTCGATATTCGCAAACTTCCCTGGTTAAAGGGATGATGCCCCGGATCGGATCGGTGCCTGTCGATCGGCCCGTGACAAAACGTCCCCGGACAATTCACAACACGCAAAAAACTGATTGCAGTCATAATGACGAGTCTCACGGTTGAAAATTATTTGAAGACGATTCTACTGCTTGGAAACCGAACTGGTGAAGCGACAGTTTCAACGGGACAACTGGCAGAGGCGATGAATGTTCTGCCCGGAACGGTCACCAGTATGCTGAAAACGCTATCGGATTCCAAACTCGCAACCTACAAACCGTATGCGGGTGTGACCTTGAGCGAATCGGGACGCTCGCTGGCTATGCGAATGCTTCGCAGACACCGATTGATTGAACTGTTTCTCGTCAACACGCTGGAGTTGACCTGGGATCAAGTGCATGAAGAAGCGGAGCACATGGAACATGCTGTCAGCGATTTTTTGATTGACCGCATCGACGATTATCTTTCCCATCCCACCGTTGACCCACACGGCGATCCCATTCCGGATAAGGAAGGAGCATTGAGAACGGATCCCGCCACTCAGGGAATTCCTCTTTCCAGTTGCGAGCAGGGAACCTGCTTTGAACTGGTTCGAGTGTTTAATCAAAACCCGGAATTCCTGCGGTACCTCACGGAACATCAGTTGAAAATCGGTAGTACCGGGAAAGTTCTATCTAAAAGCGAAGAGGCTGATTTGATTATGCTCGAATCGAATCAACAGAAAATTCCGTTGGGGCTCAGCGCGGCCAGGGATATCATCGTAATTACAGGCCGATGAACTGGCTTCCCCGAGTTTTCTTTTCTATGATCTCCTCCCGCGAACAGTTCACGCTTCAACGCGATCTGTTTGCGGTTCCAAATTGCCAAAGGCTTCACTGTAACAATACGAAACAGACAGGAAAGACAGAAATACAATGGGTTTGTTTGATCGCCTGAAAAGAGGCCTGAAAAAAACATCGCAGGTGCTCAAGACCGATGTGCGCGACCTGTTCAAAAACGGCGAAATTCTCACTGATGATCATCTGGCAGAGTTTGAGAAAAGACTGATCGAATCGGACATGGGGGTTGCCGCCTCGATGGAAATTGTCGAGGAACTGCGAAAAAAACATCGTGGAAGAACCGTTGATCTCTCTGAAATCTGGAAAACAGTTCGCGACAAACTGGTCGAATTGCTGAAAGGAGACGAAGGCGTCAACTGGGACCCCAATGATGAACTTTCCCCACTGAATATGGCCCAACAGGGACCAACCGTCATCCTTGTTGCCGGTGTCAATGGCGTGGGCAAGACGACTTCGATCGCCAAATTGGCCAATCTGCTCCACCAGGCAGGCAAGAAAGTGGTGCTGGCTGCCGGTGATACTTTTCGCGCTGCCGCCGTAGAGCAGTTGACCATGTGGAGTGAAAGAATTGGCTGTGATATCGTCACCAAACCGAGCGGGACCGATCCGGCCAGTGTCGCCTTTTCCGGTTGTGAACGTGCATTGGAAACCGGGGCGGATGTGGTCATCATCGATACGGCTGGACGATTGCAGACGCAGAAAAATCTGATGCTCGAGTTGGAGAAAATCTATCGCGTCATCGGAAAGAAAGTTCCGGGCGGCCCCCACGAATCGCTGCTGGTGCTGGATGCAACAACAGGACAAAATGGTGTCAATCAGGCGGAGGTGTTTTCGGAAATTATTGATTCTACCGGTTTGATTCTCGCCAAACTGGACGGAACCGCCAAAGGGGGAATCGTGATCGCCATCAGGAAGAAAATGGGGATTCCCGTCAAATATGTGGGGGTCGGAGAACAGATTGACGATCTTCAACTGTTTGATCCAGAGCAGTTTGCCGACGCCCTGATTGCAGAATAACCGCAAGTCCCACCAGTTTTCTTCGGCCGTTCACAAGCGACGGCGGACGGTTCCGCTTTTTGGTTTCTGGACTTTTGAATTCTGCACCTTCGATTTCTGGCCGAGTCGGTTTGATCCGCTCGTGCAACAGCAGGGGCGACGCTGCGAGGTTTGCCCTGCGACTGTGATGATGACCTGTTGACCGGGCAGAATTGCCAATCAGGCAGGAGGAGAAAAATCACCTGCCTCGGGCAGTCCCGGCTCATCAGGAAATTGGGGCGGTGCGTCATTCTGCGGATTGACATAGAACTGACTGATATCAAACTTGCCGGAGGTTTCCGCTTCAAGAATCTTCAGTCGTGTTTCAAGTTGTTGAAATCGTTGCTCGATGATAGGATCGATTCTTTCAGAACGTGCTTTTTTCGGACGGGGAACTTTGGGATAACCCAAATGCCGCTGCAATGCGGCATACATGTAAAGCGGATCCTTTCCCCGATTCGCTTTTGCGATTCTCCCCTCGTGAACACCAAAAAGAACAGGATACGACGGTTGATAATCGGGGTTTTCGGTTCGTTTACGAACTTCCAGGACACGAAATTCCGAACGGGCATACACCATTTCCGAGAACTCGATGGCTCCCAGGGACTGACGGATTTTGGCAATCCAATCGGCCCAATCACGATTGAACATCGGATCCTCCGCAATCGCCTTGAGGCCTTCCTGATACCCGAGACCGTTTCGGGCAATACTTTCGAACTGATAAAGGAACAGCCCCTGCGGAGAGACATTTTCACCAGCGAGATACTCGGCTTCTCTTTCCAGTATTTCCAGTCCGGTTCTCATATCAAAACGGGCACGATCCAACTCTGCCTTGGTGAGCACGAAACACTGAAAAGGGGTGAAATAATGGGTCAGCCGGCTCATCCCTCCGCTGATTTTTCCGTGCAGAACCAATTCGGAATTCAAGAAATCGAGCGCCATTGGCAACTTCGTTGTCGAAAGGATCTCCTGCGCGACACTGGCAAGAATTTCCTGCGCAGGCAGATTTTCATCCAGACGTTCCCGATACGTCCGAAAAAAATACGCCTGCTCGACGTATTCATCACGTTCATGAAAAGTGTTGACCAATCGATTTTTTTCCTGCTTTACCAAAGGAAATCTTCACCAAAAAAGATGAACAATCTTCCGCCCGAGCATAACGAATGAAGAAAAGATTTTCACTTCAATCGTTACCGATGGTTTCGTCGGGTCGGTAGCAAAATGAAAACTTGATCCTTCGTTCCCTGCACCAATCAGGGTGACTGAAGCGAACGATGCCGGTTGCCCTCTCTTTGTGTTCTCTCTCTCCGAGTGCTAGAATGCGATTTTCGTCCTATTGGCCTCAATCCGGATTTCTTTTTCCAATGCAAGATGCCAACTTCAATATTGCAGATCGCCTGACGCAAGCTGCCAACTGCTGGCCTGGATTGCCTGCGATTCTGTTTCCTGAATCACGTGACCGAGTCGGGCGCGTCGCCTACACACAACTGACTTTTGCGCAACTGCAACAGGAGACAGAGCGGCTGGCATCCGGTTTACAGAAAATGGGAGTTCGGCCGGGGCACCGATTGGTATTGATGGTGCGTCCCGGAATTGAATTTATCGCGTTGACCTTTGCCATTTTCAAAACCGGGGCCATTGTTGTTCTGATTGATCCGGGGATGGGACGGAAACGGATCTTTGATTGTCTGGACGAGGTGGATCCGGACGGTTTTGCCGCGATTCCACAGGTTCATCTTGTTCGTCAACTTCGAGTAGGGAAATTCAATAATTCCCGATTTAATGTTTCCGTCGGCAAGCGTCTGCAATGGGGAGGAGTTTCCTACGTCGATCTGCTGAACCGTGGCGATGGTTCTTTCAGGACAGTCGGAACAACTGAAACTGATCAGGCCGCGATCATTTTTACCAGTGGCAGCACCGGCCCGCCCAAGGGAGTCGTTTATGAACATGGAATGTTCAATGCCCAGATCGAATTGCTCCAAAGGCAGTATCAGATCCAACCGGGTGAAATCGACCTGCCCGGCTTCCCCTTGTTCGCCCTGTTCAATCTGGCGATGGGCGTTACAACAGTTATTCCGGATATGGACCCGACCCGTCCCGCAGACGTTGTTCCGCAACGCATTATCGAAGCGATTGAAAATCAGGGAATCACCCAGGCGTTTGGTTCACCCGCTTTGTGGAATCGTGTCGGAAGATACTGTGTCGAAAATAAAATAAAGTTGCCATATCTCAAGCGAGTTCTTTCAGCCGGGGCGCCGGTGCCGGTGCATGTGCTGGAAAAGATGAAACATTCCTGTTCCGATCCTGCCGCTGAAATGCACACGCCCTACGGAGCGACCGAAGCGCTGCCGATCTGTTCCATTTCTGCAACCGAAGTCCTCCAGCAAACCGCTGCGCTGACTGCTATCGGAAAAGGAACCTGTGTGGGGCAACCGTTTGAACAGGTTGATGTCCGCATTATTGAACCGGTTGACGGCCCCATTCAGACAATCTCTGCAACAGAGCGAGTCGAAACAGGCGAGATCGGTGAAATTATTGTGCGCAGTCCGAGTGTGACAAGAGAATACTTTCAACAACCAGAAGCGACCGCGGCGGCCAAAATCCCTGACAGCGATACCTTTTGGCATCGCATGGGAGACATGGGCTATTTCGACAAACAGGGCAGAGTCTGGTTTTGCGGCAGAAAAGCACACATTGTTCACACTTCGAGTGGCCCGCTGTATCCGGTCTGCTGTGAGGCGATTTTCAATCAACACCCTCACGTTTACCGCAGTGCACTGGTTGGCGTGGGAGAAGTTGGTCATCACCGTCCCGTGCTGATTGCGGAGCCGGAATCAGGAGCTTTTCCGGAATCGGAAGAAGCGAAAAAGAGGCTCATTGCGGAACTTCTGGAGTTGGGGCAAAGTAATGAGTTGACCAAACAAATTCAAACATTTCTGCTGCATCGATCCTTGCCTGTTGATCGCAGACATAACGTAAAAATCAATCGCGAAGCTCTGGCAGTCTGGGCAGTAAAACAACTTTGATACAATCAATTAGCACCACAGAACGCTTCTGGTGGAAAGCGGAGCATATTTCGGGATAAAACGTTTAACGTGGAGAAAGAAAAATCGGGATGTCAGAAATCAGTGCCGTTGTTTTCGATTTGGACGGTTTGATGTTCAATACCGAAGATATTTACAACGAAACAGGAACCGAACTGTTGCGCCGCCGTGGCATTGAGAACGCGCAACCGGTAATCGAAAAGATGATGGGCCTGCGAGCCGAAGAAGCATTCCGTGTGATGAAACAGATGTGCGGCTTTTCCGAATCAATTGGTCAGATTCAACAGGAATCGGATCAAATTTTTCAGTCGCTTCTGCATGAGAAACTCGCCCCGATGCCCGGCCTGTTTGAATTGCTCGAAATGATCGAACAGCGTCAATTGCCCAAAGCGGTCGCCACCTCATCAAGCAGAAAATATCTGGAAGAAGTGCTCGACCGATACCAGTTATTGCCCCGCTTTCAGCACACACTCACTTCCGAAGATGTGACTCGCGGGAAGCCTGATCCGGAAATTTACCTGAAGGTTGCCGATCTGTTCGCGATCCCCCCCGAAAAAATGCTGGTCCTTGAAGATAGCAGCAATGGCACAAAGGCGGCCATCGCGGCAGGAGCACATGTCGTTTCGGTTCCACACCAATTCAGTCGGAATCAGGACTTTACGGGAACCAGGAAAATAGCGGATTCACTGCTTGATCCGTACATTCTGGATTTGATTCGCGCTACCGGTTGAGAAGCCGGCAATCTCCCGAGATCGTCCGTCAAATCTGTCAAAATTGATGCGTAGCCACAGGGGATCCCGTCGCGACTGACTGTCTCCTCGGGTGGAGATTCAATATCGGATCACTTCTGCGCGGTTGACAATGGGAAAGCCGTCCTATTGAACACTTATCCGGGATGCCGCTGTTGTCTGCATGCGCCTATGGCTTGCTGCCGAGACGATTCCGCATCTGTTCCTCATCATCGATCAACAGCGCCCAGATTTTTTTCCGTTCTTCGTAACCTTTCATTTCTTCCGCAGCGATCGCCTTACGGACTTCTTCTGCATTGGTTTTCACCTTCATATTTGGAGGTCGGTAGCCAACTCCGCCCCACCAGTTCACATAGGCCCAGCCCGGATTATAATCGGTTTGGTAGGTTAAAGTCTGTTTATGCAGATTGACTTTCACCTGTTCGTCCTTTAGGGATGCGGCTAACGCCCGGAATCTCTCTGCCGTGCGTTGACCAAAGCCGAGAAACTCCCGTTTGACGTTTTTAGTCGGTAGTCTTTCAATTGTCCTGGCAAAATTTTCGTGCCAGGCGATTGTGCTCTTGTAGTTTTTGGCGTTTTGATTGGCCCGCTTCAGGTTATCAATTTTCTTGCTCACTGCTTCGAAGTAATTTCTGGTTGCCCGTTCTGTTACGCTCGGCCCGGTTTCCTTCCTGTCTTTGCCTTTTACGACAGCCGGCGATTTGATGGTATGTTCCGTCTTGGCAGCAAGAGGTGGCGCAGGGTTACTCATGGGCGTAATCAGGGACAGAATCCGGTGCAGACTCTCCTCGGAAAGTTGAGTACGCAGGATCAGCGAGTTTCCAGAAGTGCTTATTTTCGAACCGGGTAACTCTTCGATCATTGCTCCACTATCTTCCAGAACGGAAAGAAAGAGCGTTTTCATCACGCTGCTGAGTGTTTGAATATCGCTGGAAAAATCGATTGAAATTTCACATTGAATCGTTTCGCCGGCTGTTGCGGTCAGTGTCACCCCCCGCAGCCCGGTGATTAGCGGAACAACGCGGTCTATCAGTTTTTGATGCTTGACGAAACGGCTGTCTTTCTCGATTTTCGCTTTGACAACCTGGGGATCGAGAACATTTTCAAGATTCAGGGCCAGGACAACGTCTCCCGGTTTGCCGAATGCCTGCTGCAGATAGGGCTTGATCGTGACGTCTTTCTTCTTCGAAGCGGTTGCAATCCAGTTTGCCGCGTCCTGCCGTATTCCGGGACGGTACAAGCCGATCACATTCCCGGGGAACTCGACCAGATAGTTCCCGGCTTTTGATCTCACCACAGGGAGGCTGGATAATGATTCAATGGTCGCATTTTGCGACTTCGCAATTTCTTCAAAAGTAACCTGCGGAGGTAACCACATGACTCCCGTCGCCCAAGCTTCCTGAGGGATGGAGGGATGAAACAACGAGCCGACAACCACTGTATCACCCCACGACAGAAAACCGCTTCGATCATCACCAAAATGTTCTCTGAGAATCTTTCTCCATTTTTCCCCCTCAGCTCGCGATGCAGTGGGAGCTTTTTTCAGCCTGATGAGAGAGAGCGTATTGATGTTGCCTGGCAGGTATCTCGCCAGGTCTCCTGTTTTATCATTGGCTGTTTTATCATCGGCGTCGGCAGGTTGCGAAACAGCACCGACCAGTAATGCTCCAAGCCAAATGCAGAAGAAGGAACAACCCCGGATTGAATCAATGAACCGTCGCATGACCGCCTATCTTTCGTTCACGGTAAGAGTTCGGACAAGTACCGATGGTACCACAGCGAAACAGTATGAAGCAGAGATAGGGAAATATCAAGGGGATTGATGTTTGAGAACGCCTGAATGATTTACACCTTCGATATCTTTTCAGGTTCGATCTCCCAGCCTGAAAGCATTGTCCCAAAGAAAAACACCCGGCTCCTGAACAGCAACTGAATGCCGAAAGGTACCGGGCGTTGTTTCACAAAATGCCGCTGTTTTGAAATCAATACTCGCGTTTTGTTTTCAAGCCGGGCATGGGAACCGGATAGAGACCATTGGCATCTTTCAACAGTGGAGCCGGTCCATCAACGGTCAGTTTATCAGCATCGGGGGCAAACGCATGATCCAGCTTCATGTATTGATCGAACGTGACAGTCCGTCCGGTATGGGCAGCCATCCGCCCCATGGAAGTTACGGCAGAAGCAATCACTCCCCGTTCCAGTTCGCTGTACGGCTTGTCGTTACGGATCGCATGCAGGAAGTGCTCCCATTCCAATTCGTAGGGGCTCTGTTCTTTATGCGGATAGGCCCAGACAAGATCTTCCTTGACAAAATTCTGCCCTTTATAAATCCGGCTCTTCGCAGGGTGATGGGCTGAAGTCGAGATGACGGCTGACCCCTTCGTTCCCTGAGCATAACTGGCGAATTCCTTATCGCAGCCGCTCATCGTCCGTCCGCCCAAAAAGAGCTTCGTGCCGTCAGCGAAGGTGTATTCAACGGAATAATGATCGAAATTCTGATCGACATAATCCCCTCGATAATGTCTTCCTCCAGCCGCTTTGGCCTTGACTGGCCAGGCGTTTTTCATCCAGCAACATTCATCGATGTTGTGGATCAGAAAATCGCTGAAGGCGCCTCCGCTTGCCCAAAGGAATGCATGGAAATTCTTGATCTGATAAAGAACTTCGGGCAATTTCCCATCATTGGGAAGGGCGAAAGCCGAACCGGTGGGACCAGCCTGGCGATAGGCTCTCAGTAACAGAATCTCGCCAATTTCTCCCGCCTGGATTCGCTCATACAGTTCGCCCCGAGCAGAACAGTGCCGGCACATCAAACCGACCGCGACCTTCAAATTCTTCTTCTCGGCTTCTTTCCCCAAAGCGAGCATTTTTCGACTGGAAGGAGCATCCGCGGTAAGCGGTTTTTCCATGAAAACATTCAGCCCCTTTTCGATGGCGTATGTAAAATGAACCCATCTGAAGGCGAGAGGCGTGGTAAGTATGACCACATCGCCGGGCTTCAGGCAGTCCATGGCGCTTTTGTATGCCTCGAAACCGATAAATCGGCGTTCCGGCGGGACATCAACCTTATCACCAAATTTGCTGTTGAGTGAATTGTAACTCACGCTTTGCCGGTTTTCGAAAACATCGGCCATCGCAACCAGTTTCATCGGTCCCTGTTCTCTCGACAGAGCGTTCGCCGTTGCGCCGGTCCCACGACCACCGCAGCCGATCAAAGCAATCTGGATCGTCTCATCACCAGCGGCGTAAGCGCCTGTTGCAATACTGCTGGTTGCGATTGCTGCAGAGGCAATCGCCGATGTTTTCAGGACATCTCGTCGGGAAAGGGGTGATTCGGCGGGCTGATTCATGGAAGGAATTCCTTTGCTATTTCTGATTGTGAGACTACTTGAAGAAGTTACTAGACAGTGAAAATCCAAAGGCTCAGTGAAAACCCGAAGACTCGGAAAGCCTCAAACGTCATTCTGCCATAAACGAGGATTGATTTCAATATACTGTATCATTCTGCACTATATCATTCTGCACTATTGACGATCACCTTTGGCAAGACAAAGATACACCCCGTACCTATCCCCCAAATGGGAACTTTGAGGACATCTGTCAGGAAGCATCCGTTTCAGTGTTGTTTCGATGTTGATATTGTTTCGGCGTTACTGTTTCACATGAGCAGACTCGATTGTACCGAATAACTCTCGTCCGGTAAGCGGAATGATTTCGCGGCGAGACTTGTCAAATTGTTCAAGGAGAATCACAATGAGCCGGTCTCAAGGTAACCACCGACCGTTAAAACAACAGGCGGTTGAGTTCGGCTAGCGCAAGAGAAGGCGGCATAATGCTCCCTGATGTCAATTCTACGGTAATTTGAAGAAAGAAGTAAAATGGACCTTCATGGTTTGGTGCAAAAATTGAAGCGGGAAAATGATTCGAAAATTGTGATGTTGGTTTCCGACGGCCTGGGCGGCTTGCCCCTCGAACCGGGCGGGAAAACTGAACTGGAAACCGCGAATACACCAAACCTCGATGCTCTGGCGACCCGTGGGACACTTGGTTTAAGCACACCTGTACTCCCCGGGATCACTCCGGGCAGTGGTCCTGGACACCTGGGCCTGTTTGGTTACGATCCCCTGCAGTACGATATCGGTCGTGGCGTTCTGGAAGCTTTGGGAGTCGATTTTGAGTTGGGTCCCAATGATGTCGCGATCCGGGGGAATTTCTGCACACTTGACGAACAGGGGAATATCACTGACCGCCGTGCGGGGAGAATCGCCTCGGAAATCGGCAAGAAACTATGCGATAAACTGGCAACAATCAAAATTCCCGGTGTTGATGTTTTTGTGCGACATGTCAAGGAATACCGTCTGGTCATTGTTTTCCGGGCAGAGGGGTTGGGGGGCGATCTTCATGATACCGATCCGCAACAGACCGGGGTTCCGCCGTTGCCACCGACCGCGTTGAACGAGCAATCACAGGCAACCGTCAAAGTTGCAGAAGATTTTCTGGCTCAGGCAAAGGAACTTCTCAAGGATGATTACCCGGCCAACTTCCTGACCTTGAGAGGAGTGGCCAAATTGCCTCACATTCCGACCTACAAGGATCTTTACGGACTGAAAGCGGGAGCGATTGCCGTTTATCCGATGTATCGGGGACTCGCCCGACTTGTCAGTATGGAAGTTCTGGACGCAGGCCAAACATTGGATGAGCAGTGCAGTTGTCTGGAAGCGAACTGGAACGATTACGATTTCTTCTTCGTGCATTTCAAATACACAGACTCCACGGGAGAAGACGGGAACTTCGAGGCCAAGGTTAAACGGATCGAAGAATTGGACGCTGCGATCCCACGCATCACCAATTTGAGTCCCGACGTGATGATTGTGACCGGCGACCATAGTACACCCTCCAAAATGAAGTCTCATTCCTGGCACCCGGTTCCCACTTTGATTGCTTCAGATAACTGCAGAACCGATGCCTGCACGAGCTTTGGAGAAGCGTCCTGTCTTCAGGGCGGGTTGGGACAATTTCCTGCCAAGTACCTGATGTCATTGGCGATGGCACACGCCGGCCGTTTCGAAAAATACGGGGCATAAGCCGGGTTGGCCGAAATCCGCTTGAGCGGAACTGCAGAAAGGTTTGATACCGAATCGCCGCAAACAGCGCTGGTAGTGCTCCGTGCTGGTATTGTTTCAGTCGAACTTTTCTGCACGATTTCGATCTACTGTCGTATTATCTTGTGCTGCACAGATAACACCGAAACATGAACAACACTGAAACATGGATAGCACTGAAACATGGATAGCACTGAAACATGGATAGCACTGAAACATGGATAGCACACGGATCATCATTTCACTGCGTCCAGGATACGTCTCAGTTTTCGGGTTCTGTCTGTGAGTCTTTTTTTGCAACTCTGGACGGTTGTTTCCTTCGCCCAGACAGTGCAGATCGGATCACCTGTTGAAAATCTACTGCCCGGTGCTGCCAGATCGCTCAATACGGGAACGCTCCACTGATCGTAGTTCCAGGGTTTGTTTCCCAGTATATGAGTTGCCCGATTCCAATCCCAATCTGGCGACAACTCCATCTCCCGCCAGGCATACAGGATCGATTTGCCAATCACCTCTTCCGCTGCGGTGCGACACGCACCATGGTTCAGGAAGTGTTGCAAAAACGATTGCTGCAGCGCCAATTCAAGCACTTCGATCGATGCAGAATAACGTGGATTGATTTCGACAAGATACGGGATATTCCGCGAAACAATAAAATCGAAACAGAACAGCCCGTAAAAGTGAATCTGCCTGCCCAACTCATTGGCCATTTGTTGCAGAGTCCATCGGATTGATTCCTCCAGTTCGTCATCACCGGAAAGAACTGGCCCAATCGAACCGACATAAGCGAACGGACGATCGGGCAATTCTTCACAACCGATAATCTGCTGCGTAATGCCAAGTAGTTTTGCTTTACTCTCTTGCGAGGCGAAAAAAATCGCCGAGTGAGATTCACCGGGCACGAATTGTTGAGCGTAACAATCCGGCCCACAACCGTTATTTGTGGGGAGAACCCGCTCAATACCGATCCCTCCCGTTCCTGCAAGCGGTTTTCTGATCCAATCCCCGCCGTCATCCTCACTGAAGGCGTGCTCACTGAAGGCGTGGCGAACATTCAGACTGGGCAGATTCGCATCCCGCAAAATCTGTTGAACGAGAAAGGGATTACGTGCCCGCATTGTGGCGATTGAATCCGTATTCCACAACTTGTATTTCGCTTCAAGTTGCCGCATCGTCTCGGCGTCATTTTCCCACCCCCCAACCGGCAAACAGAATTCTGTTTGAGGTTCATCTGTTTCGAAAAGGACCTGTTCGTTCCCGGATATCAATTGAATGTCGCAACCGGGTGGAAAATCAAGATCACGAAATCGATCCAAGGCACGAGGCTTCAGCCCGGCACGCAGGGCAGACCAGCAGGCTGCCCGCGCAGATGCACCGAAAATCGTTATGTCGGTTATATCATTCATGGAAAAAGTCGGACCGCAAAAACGACCGCTACTAAAATGGACGCTATCAGCCTGGCAAACAAAAAGCCTCTGGATATTTTATCTACCCAGAGGCTTCAGATTGATCAAATCAGGCGAGTTCGTTAAAGATTCTCGCTTTCATGTGCGGGAATGACTTCATCGTTCTCGTCAAGTATTTCTGCGGTGGTTCCTGCCAGGTGAACG